>JABDPQ010000540.1 GCA_013042695.1 Desulfobacterales bacterium
CGGATCATCTTTTACCGGTGGCGGCGGGAGGGTCGGCGGCGGTGGATCAAGCGGTGCCTGGGCAACAGCTGCGTCATCTCTTAGTTCACATTCATCTTCGTCTTCAAGCAGCAGCGGCGGCGGATCATCTGGAGGTGGGGGGGAGGAGGTTGGTAGCTTCTGTGATCTTTTCTGGCAATTGTCCATGGCATGATTTCAGGACGGACTTATCTTAAAGGCAGTATTGTCACCCGAGCCACGTGCAAAACGCTTTTTTCGTTCAACCTCTGCGTTATGCTTAAATTTTTATCCTCGGAATATCAATTATATGCCTGCGGTAAAAATTTTTCGCATGGTTCGACTTTGAACAAAAATCATCATTTTGCCAAAGGCTCACCCGTTAATGAAGCATCATAAGCGATTGAAAATAGCAACGATTGGGTTCTAACTATGCTTGAGATTCCTTACATAATTGAGATTTTGACGCCGAGGCGATCACCCGAGGGCAACATTGATCAATTACTTGATCGTTTTGCAGAACGTTTTCAGCTGATTATGGAAGCTGGATGTGCACTCTCTATCCCCGATAACCCGATGGGTCAACTGCGCCTTGGTGCACTTGAAAGTTTCGATTTGAAAGGACTTACGTTTGACCCTGAAACAGTCATGATGAATTTAAACACCTTTCATGACAAGGATGAACTTGATGCGCTGCTGCAAAAAGCAGCTGATTTTGGCTTAAAATATATTCTCGTCATCAGGGGAGATGGCGGTCCACATCTTCCCCGACTCGACCCCAAGAGCATAGGTGGATCGCACAATATCACCACAACAATGGACCTGCTCAGGTATATCAACAGCGAATTTTCCGACACCTTTGTTACTGGCGCGGCTTTTAACCCATACAAGCCGATGCCCTTCGAGCTCGATCGAGCTCACCAAAAGATGGAAGCGGGGGCACAGTTCATCGTCACGCAACCGGTGATCGGCAGAAATGAGCATATTGACAGCCTTGGCATTATCTGTGAAAACGTCGTTGTTGAAGCGTGGATGTCGACCAATATCGATCTCTTTTATAAGAGTGTCGGCAGAGAAAGGATAGAGCAGGCGGAGCACTACGATCCGCTGGAAAATCTCAGCGAACTCCATGAGGCATATCCTCACTGCTGTATTTATCTGTCAATGCTCAGCTTCAAACAGGACTGGCGCCATCTGCTGCCGAGACTGACTCACTGAAAACCTGTAACTGTTTGATATACCATCTCATATATACATGTGTGAGGGGCGATCCTCATGCATGCCTGGCGTTGTCATTTAGCCAATAAAACGAAGTCAATTCGTCGTTTGGCGCTATCTGCTTCCTCTTCTTGTCCTGTTTGTATTTCTTTCATTCGGCCTTATTGTTTGCATTAACCTTAGTAATCATTAGACATTTCTGTATGGAGCAACTCATGAAAGCAGCCGATCTTTTTGTCAAGGCCCTGGAAGCTGAAGGTGTCGAGTATATATTTGGTATTCCGGGAGAGGAAAACCTTGATCTTCTCAACTCTTTAAAAGATTCATCCATAAAACTCATACTTACCAGACATGAGCAGGCCGGCGGTTTCATGGCCGCCACTTATGGAAGGCTTACCGGAAAAACCGGTGTCTGTATTTCCACCCTTGGTCCTGGCGCCACTAATCTCGTTACTGCCGCAGCATATGCCCAACTTGGGGCAATGCCTATGCTGATGATTACCGGTCAGAAGCCGATCAAATCAAGCAAACAGGGTCAGTTTCAGATCGTCGATATTGTCGATATGATGCATCCTCTGACCAAATATACTCGTCAGATCGCCAGTGCTAATAATATTCCGAGCCGGATTCGTGAAGCCTTTCGACTCGCAGAGGAAGAGCGACCGGGTGCCGTACATCTTGAACTGCCAGAAGACATCGCTACCGAACTGACTACCAGTAAAATCATCGAGAAATCAGACTACCGGCGACCGCTCGCTGAATACAAAGCAATTACTCAAGCGGTTAATATGATTCATCAGGCCAAACGTCCTTTGCTGTTGCTTGGTGCTGGAGCAAATAGAAAACACTCCAGCAAAATGTTATGCGATTTTGTCGATAAAACGGGGATTCCTTTTATCTCCACACAAATGGGTAAAGGAGTCATTGACGAGCGACACCCCAGGTTCCTCGGCAACGCTGCTCTTTCTGCCAATGATTTTCTCCACCGCGCCATAAGCCACACCGACCTGATCATCAATGTCGGTCATGATGTTGTTGAAAAACCTCCTTTTTTTATGGAACAGGGAGGCTTTAAGGTCATTCATGTCAATTATTTAACTGCAGCCATTGACCCGGTGTATTACCCACAGGTTGGCGTTATCGGCGATATTGCCAATTCTATCTATCAGCTTTGTGAGAAACTTGTTCCTCAACCACACTGGAACTTCGATTACTTTAATGAGATAAAGGATGCAACTGAGCAACATCTGCTTGAAGGAATTGATGATGGCCGCTTTCCAATATATCCGCAGCGGCTTGTCCATGATATCCGTCAGGCTATGCCCGAAGACGGTATTATTGCTCTTGACAATGGGATCTACAAAATCTGGTTTGCTCGAAATTATAAAGCCTATGAACCGAATACGGTACTGCTTGATAATGCTCTTGCTTCAATGGGTGCAGGCCTGCCCTCGGCAATTGCCGCAAGGATCGTTTATCCAAAGCGCAAGATCCTCGCCATCTGTGGTGATGGCGGGTTTATGATGAATTCCCAGGAAATGGAGACTGCTGTTCGACTCGGACTTGACCTGGTTGTCATGGTTTTGGTGGATAACGCCTACGGTATGATCAAATGGAAGCAGACTCATATGGGGTTCGCTGATTTTGGCCTTGATATTGGCAATCCTGACTTTGTTGCCTATGCCGAGAGCTATGGGGCACATGGTCACCGATTGCTCGCAGCAGAGGATATTATTCCTCAGCTTGAGCACTGTTTTGCAATTCCGGGGATTCATTTGATCGAGGTCCCCGTCGATTACTCTGATAATGACAGAATTTTGAATCATGAAATTAAAGAAAAAAGTAAATTCTTATAGAAGTCGACGATGAAGCATCAGCCGATCCCTGCCCAGATCATCTAACACTTGAAATTCGATGCTAGCCCCGATTAAAACAGATCCAACCTGGATTTTCTTCTTGGTCACCTTTCTTACATTCCCGACCCTATTGCTAAAAGCACTTTCTGATTGAAAGTGTTATAAGCTCTTGGGCAGAGGTAAGATCAACTAAAATCTATTCTATTGAGTTGCTTACATCTATTGGCAGTCTGATAAAACACAGGTGCCGTCGAACAGAAATGATCCTGGTGGTACACGCAAAAAAGCTGTTGTCACGGAACGATGTATGAAAAATAAATTGTTCTATCTCATAACCGTACTCATTTGGGGATCGACCTGGCTTGGAATCAAGCTTCAGCTTGGGGTCGTTGAGCCAATGGTATCCGTCGTTTATCGTTTTGGTTTGGCGGCTCTCATCCTGTTGATATGGTGCTGGGTTAAGCGGATGAATATGCGATTTGGCTGGCGAGAGCATGGGTTTATGCTACTCCAAGGGGTATTGCTGTTTGGTTTCAATTATTTGCTTTTCTATGAGGCTGAACTGCTTGTTACCAGTGGGCTTGCGGCGGTGATATTCTCAACTATTCTGGCAATGAATATCATCAATGGCGCTATATTCCTTGGATCTGCAGTTGACAAGAAGGTGGTAATTGGAGGTATTCTCGGTCTGATTGGAATTGTGCTCGTTTTTCGCCCGGAAATTTCAAGCTTTTCTCTTGATAACAATGGGATGAAAGGTATTATTCTTTGTATTTTCGCAACCCTGCTTGCTTCGCTTGGCAACATAACTTCGGCGAGGAATCAGAAGAACAAGTTGCCAATTATCCAATCAAATGCCTACGGCATGGCCTACGGCGCTTTGATCTTGTTTATTGTCTCTCTGGCAAGCGGTAAAGCTTTTATCTTCGACTACTCATTTGTCTATATGAGCTCTTTGCTGTATCTGGCCATTTTTGGCTCGATCATTGCTTTTGGCTGCTATTTAAGCCTGGTGGGCAGTATCGGGGCAGATCGGGCAGCGTATGCTACCCTGCTTTTTCCCCTTGTGGCTCTGGTAATCTCGACAATCTGGGAGAATTATCAGTGGACGATATCGTCACTGACAGGGGTATGTCTCATACTGCTTGGTAATTTTATTATTCTACAGAAAAAGAAAGGTACGAAACTGCATGCAATGAGAGCCCTTCGATAAATAGGGGACAGACCACGGTTTTTAAAAAACCGTAAAAAAACCGTGGTCTGTCCCCTATTTACCCGGAACTTGACATTATATGATGGATAACATAGATAAAAAGCGTAGCTTTGTTGTAAAGACACGAAAATCATTGCGCCTGAAACTTCTGCTGTTGAGGTACATTCATGATTGATATCGGCGAAGTCATCGAGAAGGTGACCCAAAGGTCTCCGGCGAATTACAAAGCAACGGTAATTCGCTGGGTATTCTCAATATTTGTTGATTTAATTATTGCACTCGTTGTCTTCATTTTGCTCGACAGGGTGGGGATCGTCCTGGAATTTGGGCTTATCAAAATTTTTGCCGCAGTCCTTCTTATTGATATTGTCAAACACATTATTGATTCAGTGGGGGAATCTCTTAGTTACCGGTTTGCTCTGAAAAGAGCGCTTAAAGACGAGATGAAGCACTATATGATTGTTTTAAGAGATGATGTCTTCTGGACAGACCCGGATAGAACCTACGAAGATTTTCTCTATGAAATAGTCAGCAATGATACAAACTCAGAGAAAAACAGGTTGCTGGCCGCAATCCAGTATGGCAGTGTACTCACCACCATTCTGAATAATGCAAAATATGAGAAGCGGTACCATAAGTTGTATCTTAAATGCGTTCCTGAACGCATGCTGCTCGATTTATGATGTATCGAGCTGCTGACATGAAACGATTCGTCCAGTTACAAGTCAACCCATAGCCGCCCCTTAGTCTATTCCCACTAAAAGCATACATTGCCATGTGTGTCATCGAGACTGCCATGCCCATAGATTGGGTTATAACGGGTTCGCGGTAGTATACCTGCCGCTTCAACCTTAATGCATTCCCCATGAACCCGCCAGACTCGTGAAATAAACAGTCCAGTAAGGTGTTGCCTAACCGTTCTTGAGCAGCCGAAGAAGAGTAGCTAAAATGAGAAAAAGGCCGAACCGATTTAATAATTAAGCAAAAATCAGCTATCATCTATAAAGGGCCGTTATAAGGCCCTGATCAAAAAATGATGAAAGAAATGTCAGTCAGTTGAGCCTTTTGCAATGGGCTCAGTTGGTGTCGATTGACCCACTGACGCGTGCAGCAGTTTCGTTCACAAGTGAGGGCCAACGAATGAAAACATATTATTATTACCTTTTTGTTCTGCTCATCGTACATGGTTACAGCGTATCGAGTGAGGCCGTCGAGTATCATATCGGGTCGGATCAAAACTATGCACGCATCGGTGATGTCCCCTGGGAGTCATTGCAACCAGGTGATTCAGTGTATATCCACTGGCAAAGCAGCAGTTATCATGAAAAATGGGTTATTGGGCGCAGCGGCACGGCGCAAGCTCCCATCTTGGTGAGCGGCGTTCCCGGTCCAGAGGGCCAGCTGCCGGTAATCGACGGCCGCAATGCCACAACCCGGCAGGCATTGAACTATTGGAATGAAAGACGGGGTTTGATTAAAATAGGAGGCTCGAGTATTCCAAACGATCCACTGCCATCACATATCATTATTGAGAACCTGGAAATACGTTCAGCGAGGCCACCATATACCTTTACCAATGACTCTGGCGGACAGGAAATCTATGCTTCCAATGCCGCCTCGTTTTATGTCGAAATTGGCCAACATTTGACAATTCGCCATTGCCTTATCCATGACTCCGGCAATGGCATATTCATCGGCGCAAATGGCGGACAAACCCAAGATGTGGTTATCGAGGCAAATTATATTTATGATAACGGCATTGAGGGCAGTATTTACGAACACAACACCTATACGGCCGCCATTGGAATTATCTATCAATATAATTTCATGGCAGGATTGCGCTCTGGAGCCCTTGGCAATAATCTTAAGGATCGTTCTGCTGGCCTGGTGATTCGACATAATTGGATAGAAGATGGCAACCGCCAGCTTGACTTGGTGGATGCCGAAGATTCTGATGTCCTGTTAAATAATCCCGCCTATCGATCCACACATGTCTATGGGAATATACTGAAGGAATCAGAGGGAGAGGGGAACAGCCAGATGGTACACTACGGTGGTGATAGCGGCAACGAAGCTATTTACCGGAAGGGGATGTTATATTTCTATAACAATACGCTGATTTCAACTCGATCTTCTAATACGACACTGTTTCGTCTATCAACCAATGAAGAGTCTGGAGATGTACACAATAACATTTTCTACGTGACAGCGCCCGGAGTCAGGCTTGGCTTAGTGGGCAGCCAAGGACAACTGACCATACGCCACAATTGGATTAAAACTGACTGGCGCACATCACATAGCTCATTTATAGGAACACTCACTGATAACGGCAGCAACATTGAAGGAACTGTCCCTGGTTTTATAGATTTTGAACAGCACGACTATCATCTCGACCACGCATCATCGGCATTGGATGCCGGAGTTGGACTGCACGAAGACCTTCTTGCCAGCCATCCTCTTACCGATCAGTATCACTATCATCGACAAGGTGAAGACCGTTTTGATGATGGCCAGCTTGACCTGGGAGCATTTGAGAAAATCCAGGGCATCACTGGCGATGTTAATGGAAATGGATCCGTTGATCTTACTGATGTTATTATGGCATTACGGGTAGTAACTGGTTTTAATGATACGCTATTGCTAAAGCCTGGTTCGGACATTGGAAGTGATAACAGAATCACCATAGCAGAAGCCATCTTCTGTCTGCAAAATATTTCTGGACTGCTATCGCCGTAACTGCTGTCAAAAGATTCCTGAGGCTATGATGCGGGCATCGTTTGACAGGCATTTTTTGGCAACATTATTTGCTGCTTCTCTCTGCCGATTCACGTGCAGGTATCCCGCTGTCACGGTCGAGTGAGGCGACCTTGTTATGGGCAGCAACAAGCAGATAAACATTGTCAAGCAATCACTCATAGCAGAAATCAGAGATTTTATTTCGATATCGCTGACCCTCAACAACGATATAGTTTGTCATTAGTTAAGCTAAAATGATTTGCTGTTTTAATATGTTAGAGCATTTCTTTCACAAAAGCCAACACCTCCCATTGCAATATTCTTGATGCCTACTTACTGTTCTTCTGAGTCAAAAGCTACAAGCAGATATATTTAGTCTTCTCGGAGGGACTTTGATTATGGACAAAACAGTGGATCGCAGAGTGTCGTTTCGTATTCCATTCGCTTCATCGGCAGTCTGTCATGTGGTGGGGGCTGACCAGGAGTACGGCGGAACACTGCGTGATATCAGTATAACCAGCTTATTTCTGGAAACGGATGATTGCCGTGAAGTCGGCAATATATGCGATCTTGATATCGTTCTCGAGGGAAAACACAGTCGCCTCGTGATAGAAAACGTCAACGGCAGGATCATCCGGCGAGATGATACTGGTGTCGCTATCAGCTTTGACGAGCATTTAGAGTGGTTTAATCTGATGCCGCTTTATTTTCACAAAATGCGTGACCAGTCGCAGAAGTAAAAATAGCTGCGATCAAATCAGCGTTAGTATTGCTTTAGTTCTATTTACAAATTATAAAAGAGTTCCGAGAGCCGAAAACCTATCGATTATTGAGAACTTTTGAAGCGTAGACTCCGGCGATGAATACACGGTATTCATCGTTGATGTTGTGAAAATGGGCGCCGATTCTGTAACCGTCTTTGGTTCGCTGCACCTGTTTTACGATTGCCCGGGAAGTAATTTTCTGTCTTCCAAGAAAAAAGCCAATTTTTATCTGCTGATCGACGGCAACCTTTCTCTTCAGATGTAACCCAATTCCCCCCTCACTAAGATCTGCCAAGGTAGCAACGGTATTAAATGTTTCTGTGATAACTTTTACCGATACCACCTTTACCTCGAAAATTGAAGATATCTCGCCTTCCTTCATCCTGACATATTTTCTTTTGCCAAGAGGATTTTCGGGGGTAAATTCCCATTCAATGTCGAGACCATCCAGGGAGGGGATGTCATCCCAGCTTTTCTTATCTTCTGACATAATTAATCGCCTGTCTTTAATATAATGTAGATGAATAAACGTAATTCTAAGCAATGCAACTGCTCTGTCAACATTTTAGTCTATCAACTGAGCCTTTTGCAAAATGATGATTAGCTGAGAAATTCAGGGCCTCGTTCACCTTTTATTTTATGCCCTGAGTATTGAGCTGCGTGAGTTTTACCTATCATAACGATTGATTATTACCTATCATTGCATATTGTAACAGGATGGTAGTAAAAATGAACCCCGGAGGAAACCTCATGTTGAAAGCTGAAAATCGGAAAAGCAGCATTCTCTTTTTTGCCGGCGTACTCAGTGCCCTGGCCGTATTTCTTTTGACCGGTGCGGCAACTCACACTCCTGTAGGGAAATACGAAGTTGAAGCAGTTGTCAGGGATAGGACAACGCAAATATATGTCATCGATACAACGACGGGTGCGGTGAAGTGGGTTGACACCATGAACACTTCATTTGCGGAATTGAAGGGCGAATAAGAGTTCTCAAAGTGCAGCCGCAAAGATTGCTCTAATCCTTACATTCCCGCCGCAAGCGAAGTTGATCTGCGTGGGTCGGCTGCGCCATACATTACCTGGTCATCAATCATGATTGACTGGATAGCGCCCATCGATGATTTTCGTTTGATCTCATGGCCCATACCATACAACAGCTTGATGGTATCTGGGCTCAAGCCTTCCTCTACGCGAAGCTCGTCAGGCAGCCACTGGTGATGGATGCGTGGTGCGCTCACCGCACTTTGAATATTGAGCCCGTGATCGATGACGTTCATGATCACCTGCAATGTTGTCGTAATTATTCGTGAACCACCAGGGCTGCCTGTTACCAGAAAGTTCCTGCCATGGTCTTTGACGATTGTCGGTGACATCGAACTCAACATCCGTTTGTTTGGCTCTATCCTGTTGGCTTTTCCTCCGATGAGGCCGTAGGCGTTGGCAACGCCAGGTTTGGAGGAGAAATCGTCCATTTCGTTATTGAGCAGAAATCCGGCGCCTTGTACGATGATCCCAGCCCCGTAACTGAAGTTAATGGTATAGGTATTAGAAACAGCATTACCATAGTTATCCACAATTGAAAAATGGGTCGTCTCACTGCTTTCAAATTCCATGGGTTTTCCAGGAGCGATTGTTTTACTGGGGTTAGCAGCCGAACTATCGATGGTGCCGCGTAGCGATTCTCCATATGCTTTGGAAATAAGGCCTGCCATCGGCACCTTGATGAAATCTTCATCGCCCAGATAACGAGACCGGTCTGCAAATGCACGTTTCATTGCCTCTGCCATTAGATGAATGGTCGTTGCCGAGTTATGTCCCAAATCTGAAATTGGGTAACCTTCCAGGATGTTCAAGATTTGAATGACATGTGCACCGCCTGAACTGGGTGGAGACATTGAGTAGATATCATAGCCCCGATAGTTACCATGAACAGGTTCTCTGATAACGGGAGCGTAATTCTTCAAGTCATCCAGGGTGATGAGCCCACCATGTTTGGACATCTCCTCCACCAGCAGCTGAGCTGTTTTTCCCTGGTAAAACTCTTTGGCACCGTTGTCTGAGATCCTTTGCAATGTGGCAGCAAGATCTTTTTGAACAAAAAGATCTCCTGGTTCGTAATATGTGCCGCCAGGCTTGTAGAATATCTCTTCCGTTGCCTTCCAGGTGCGAAGTCTCTTTTCTACTGTCTTCAGTCCACTGCTGAATCGTGGGGTGACCACAAAGCCATCATGGGCAAGCTTGATGGCAGGTGCAAGAGCCTGTTGCAGGCTAATAGTGCCAAATTCTTTAAGGGCCAGGGCAAGACCGGCTACGGTTCCGGGTACCCCGACAGCTCTATGTGAAAATCTGGAGATATCGCTGTTTACAGAGCCGTCTTTATTGAGAAACATCTCTTCAGTCGCCTGAGATGGCGCTTTTTCCCGGTAATCGATGGCAAGGACCTGATTGGCTTGTTCCGAAGAGATCAACATGAATCCGCCGCCACCTATATTACCTGATCGTGGTTGAGTCACAGCCAGGGAGAAAGCCGCAGTGACAGCAGCATCTATGGCGTTGCCACCGTTTTTGAGAACATCCAGTGCACTCTGTGTGGCAAGAAAATGGCTGGTGACGACCATGCCATTTCTCCCTTGCTTTGGATGCATCCGCTCACCTTCGATGATGGCATCACCGTAGGTTGTCTGGCTTGCCAGCAGCAGCATACAGGACGCAGATAGGGCAATTCGTAAATATAAAGAAGGTAAAATTTTCCAGCGCATAACGTCACCTTAGAAAAATAGTCATTAACGACACCCACTTCTGTGAGCCCTCACAACGCAGCGAGGTTCTTATTGCTCTCAAATACTCTAAATACAAATGCAATTTTTTCTATATGCTATTGGGACTGCAACCTTTTGATGTGGAATCATGACATCTTTATGGAAGGAAAAAACAAGGGATAGAAACCGGTGTTTGACCTTACCATAATTTAGAGATATGCTTTTAGTTACTGTTATTTTATGACAGGACACCATTCCCACGCTATTGATATGACTGAAACGACAAAAAGAACAAAAAGACAAGCCTTGAGGTTTGTCCCGGAGCAACATAAAATTCGTTATAGAACCGAGTTTGAAGATGGTGATGCGACCATATTGAATATTTCGTCTTCCGGATGTGCCTTATGTGAAACTACAACTCGACTCTCACTGGACGAGAAGATCCTCATTGTGCTAAAACTCGAGGAAGATAAAGATCCGATCGAAGTAAGTGCCAGAGTAGTGCGCACTGACGAGCAGTGTACAGCAGTCAAATTTCATTTTATCAGCGAAGAAAACAGAAAACGAACGGTCTATTTCTTCTCTAATAAACAGCGTACAGCGCAAATAAATTCCCAGAAATGAGTCAATCATCTGCTTTTCGGCAAATTTCTCTTACGCTACCTGGTTTCCTTCCTTAAAAGAGCCATTATTTTTCTTTGAAAATTTGCCTTATTTCAAGTGCTTTGATAACCTTCATATAGTTGAGCCACGTGCAAAACGCCCTTTTCGTTGAATCTCGACGTATATGCCTGCGGTAAAAATTTTTCGCATGGTTTGACTTTGAACGAAAAGAATCATTTGGCAAGAGGCTCAGTTTATTATTTTTTGTATTACGCTGTGATTTAATGTGAGAGGCTATGGATTTTTACATCGCGCGCCAGCCCATCTTTAACGCCCATAAAAGACTGTTCGCCTATGAACTGCTCTACAGAGGTTACAAGGGACACAAACTCAATGATGTCAACGGTAATAAAGCCACAACCAGCTTGTTAAGCAGTGCGTTTCTCACCGAGGGAATCAGCGTTATCTCTGGCACTAAACCGTGCTTTATTAATTTTACAGAAGAATTATTGCAAAAAGATATTGCCGCTTCATTTCCTCATAACCAGGTCGTCATTGAAGTATTGGAAGATGTACAGCCAACACCGGAGATAATTGCAATCCTAAAGAAGTTGAAAGCAAAAGGGTATAGGATCGCCTTAGATGATTTTGTCTATGAAAGAAAACTTGAACCTCTGATTAAACTGGCTGAAATAATCAAGATTGATGTTCGTTTGACGCCGCTTGACGCCATTCATAAGACACTTCATAAATTATCTCGCTACAACGTTAAGCTGCTGGCAGAGAAGGTAGAGTCACTCGATGAGTTCGAGCGGGCAAACAAGCTCGGTTTTGACTATTTTCAAGGCTACTTTTTCAGCAAACCAGAAAATATTCTTGTCAAAGAGCTTGAATCTGCAAAAATAAACCTCTTCAATCTTCTTGCAGAAGTCACCAAAAAAACAACTTCTCTTAAAAGACTTCACAAGATCATCTCAATTGATCTGGCTCTTAGTTATAAACTGCTCAGATTTCTAAATTCTTCCTATTTCTATCGCCTGGAAAAAGTGAAAAGCGTTAAACATGCCATTGCTTTTCTTGGCGAGAAAGAGTTGAGACGCTTTCTCATCCTGGCAATCATATCCCATCTGGCAACGGATAAACCCGGTGAGTTAGTACGACAATCTCTGGTGCGCGCCAAATTCTGCGAACTGTTGGCAAAAAAGAGCCAGCTGGCCCACTATGATTCTGAGATATTTCTCGTCGGACTTTTTTCCTTTATTGACACTATGCTTGAAAATGAGATGAAGTCCATTATGGATAAATTGCCGGTTATTGATCCGATCAAAGAAGCTTTGACTAATCACAGTGGCATTTTTTCTCCATTTCTTGATGCCGTTATTGCCTATGAAAGGCGTCAGGATGATCAATTCATTGCTATTCTCGAGGAATTAAACATTGATACAGATGGCATTACAGAGGTGTATCTGCAGGCAGTTGCCTACTCCAACAGTTTGATTTAGAATCGCACGGTTCTCATCATTACAGCGGTTTTCACCAGGTGATGTGATATCCTGCTCATCCCAGTTGGGCTAGAAAATAAGGCAGAGCGCAATTGGCCGATACCTGCCTATCAGTGCTTCTTAAGTAGTGCCGTCTTGTTAAGAAATAGCTTCGGCCTCTCGACAACTCTAAGACCCTCACCTTCGGCAATGCAGATCATCTCTTCAAATGCCTTTTGAGAAACATGAAAAGGCGGCTCTACTATGAAAATGCTCCCATTTTCGTTGAGGAGTAATTCAATTTCGTTAAATAACAATTTCTTGTCGGATACTTCATGAACCATGTAAAACAAAAAAATAAAATCTATGTTGTCTGATATGCCAATCGTATTTTCGGTACATCTATGCAGAGTGATTTGTCCTTTTAACTCAGAGTTTTTCATTTTCAATCTTATTTTTTCAAGCATACCCTGCTGCAGATCGGCGGCAATGACCCGACCCGATGTACCAACCATTTGAGCAATATCAAAAGTAAAGAAGCCGGGACCGCAGCCAAGTTCCAAAACCGTCATCCCTTCTTTTATATAGGGAGCTAAAATTTTCTGAGGATTCTGCATCCATCGGCGAATTTTTAGATCAAGACTTCCTGAGTGTTCAACCGGACATATGCGAGATTTCTTATTATCCACTCTCGGTCTCCTGATATGCGCAAACTGATTGGGTAATGCTAAAATGTCACGATACAGTATCTACAATAATTGCAATAAATTAGTCAAATAAGTCTATCTATTAATTTAATACAATAATTTTTACGTGTTCCAATTGGTAGCGGAATAATTTGTGCTCGTTTATGCTGGTTCTTCACATTGCATCCAGTATGAGAAGCACTTGGTTTGGTAATGATAATTTCAAAGAGAAAAATCTCCAAAAATAATATTTTTTGATCACCACAGAATCTTAGCTCACTTCACCGCTTCCATTTTCTCGAGTCACTTCATTTGGCTGAATTTGAGTGGTAATCAGCGTCCCACCGGGCAGCCATATCAAATGTTCACACTGACAATTATATTTTATTACAATTGCTTACGTTGATTACGCTGGTTTGTTAGTTAGAAGATACATATACAAAGTGAGATTAAATGGCTATCTTGAGTTTTAAAAAGAAGAAAAATTGTTTTAAGTGACTGATATGATGTTCATTTTCTTTGCTTGCCCAAAGCAAACGAACCAAAAGAAAGGGCACCCTGGCCACTTGATCCGTCTTTGACGGACACACTCCGCTCCTCGGATTTGCCTGGAGTTTGAAAACTCGCTG
>JABDPQ010000542.1 GCA_013042695.1 Desulfobacterales bacterium
CGACTTCTCATTCCCCAGTCATGACTGGTCTGTCGTCTATTCTCATGTGCCTTTTGATCGTCCATACACAATCCCGAGCGATTTTGACCCCAATCTGGCCCTTGCCCTGGTTTGGGCTGACACCATGAACGAGGCAAAACAAAGAGCCGATCGTTTCATCCGTGAAACAAAAATCAAGGGCAAGGATTCCAGCGGTAATTCAATAACCACCAACCTGCACTACCTAAAAGACAACCTGGATCGTTTGCTCACATTCTGATCCTGACAAATAAGGTTGCAGCTTTATGAACGAACAACTCAAACAGTTACAGAAAATAGCAGAGCGGATCAACTACCTGATCCAGATCAAAGACTACTCCAATTGGGGTAACCTTGACGGATTCAAGACCAGTTGTGAAAAGCTGAAACAAACAGTTTATGATCACTCTGAAGAGCAGTTTACCGGAGAAATACGTAAGCTGCACGATTCGATCAGTTTTCTTGAAGAGCGCGCTGAGGAACATCTTACCCCGATGGAAAAAGTGAGAATCGTTCGCAGTATTCAACGATTTAGCCTAAAAGATATTCTGGAAAATGTGTATGACGATTACACCGAACTCGGTGGAGAAGAAGATGCCAATATAGATCCCGCCATGGTCTGTGCCAAAGCGACGCTTAGCAGAAAAGGTAAAAAGAAGTCCTATACTGTTACCGTAATGGTGATTGGCCAGGAATGCGGCCATGGTGAGGAATTTCGCAACGGCGGCTCTTGCCGGCCGGAAGGTAACGAGAAAGCACTCCGCTATATGAAGGTGGCGGAGACGGAAGGTATACCTATCCACTTTTATGTGTTCACTCCGGGCTCCTACCCAAAAGAGGAGTACCCGGGTGCTGCCCAGCAAATTGCTCGAAACATTTACACGATGACCAAACTTAGAGTTCCATTGATATCATTTATTTCTGAAGGCGGGTCCGGTGGAGCGGAGGCGATTGGTCTGAGCGATTATCGCCTGATGGCCAGCCACGGTTATTACTCGGTCATTTCACCTGAAGGCGCTGCCGCAATCGAAGGACGCGTAACTGAGGGCAAGAAGGCACCGCGTGAATTAATCGAAGTGTGTGCAGACAGATTGCGTCTCACGGCACTTGACAATCTCAATCACGGTATCATCGATCGGATTGTTCCTGAACCTCCTCTTGGTTCCCGAAGAGATGATTTCCTTTTTTTCTCTAAATTGCGTTCTGAGATGATCAGCGCTACCGATCGTGTTGTACTCTCAACAAAAAGCTTTAAATCTCTTCGCACCTGGGAGATTGGCCGAAAAAAAACAAAAAAAGAAAGTCAGGAACTTGAAGTGGAAATTTCCTGGGATCTGAATTCTGAAGAAACAGGCCGGTTGATCCAGCAACGCTCTCAAAAGTATCTTTCCATGGCTACCCATGGCTACAGCGGAGAGCCAGAAGCGAAAAAAAGCCTGCTTCGCCAGGCGCGAAACTACAGTGAGAATTTATACTATACCTTACGATATGATATTGTAAAAAACCATAAACGTCAGGTACGCAAAGTACTCAGCGATGTCACAGGAGAAGGTTCAGTGATGTTTAAACGAATCACCGAACCGATCAACACAGCCATCAACTTTTTAACGACTCGAAGAAAAACAAGACCACCGAAACTGATCACCTATAGCGGAAACGGCCAGAAGAGCAGGGACCCACAAGTGGATCCGCTGGAGGTGATGGATACCTATACCAGTCCGCTTGCAAACGAAGACCGTACAGTCACCTGCCCCAATGCCGAAAAACATGGTTGTAAAGATCTCTGGGTTCCTGATCTTTACGGCGAATTTGCCGGTGTGTGCGAAACCTGCGGCCATCATTTTCCACTCGAGTATCAATGGTACTTGGAAAATGTCTTTGACCCCGGCTCGGTACGTTTCTTCAATTCGCACCTGGAAGCCCAGAACCCGCTGGGTTATACAGGTTTTATGGCACGACTGCAGACAGCAAAGGACAAGACCAGGCGGAAAAGCAGCAATATGACCTTTACAGCAGCTATTGACAGCCTGCGGATTGTTGTAACATCGCTCTATTCAGACTTTCGAAATGGTACGGTTGGTTCTGCCGAGGGAGAAAAGTTTGTTCAGGCCTGCAAGCTGGCCCAGCGAAAAAAACGGCCGCTTCTCGCCTACATTCATACAACAGGCGGAATTAGAATTCAGGAGGGAACGCTTGGCGTTATTCAGATGCCCAAATGCACCATGGCTGTGCGTGAGTATATAGACTCGGGTGGTCTCTATATCGTGGTTTACGACAACAACTCATATGCGGGACCAGTTGCATCGTTTCTTGGCTGCTCCCCATATCAGTTTGCCATCAGATCTTCGCGTGTTGGATTTGCCGGACCGAGAGTAATCCGAGAAACCACCGGAATCGACATTGCCCCCGACTATCATTCAGCGCGAAATGCACTCAGACGTGGACATATCCAAGGTATCTGGGATCGTCGTGATTTCAGGAGAAACCTGCACCACGCATTGTTGACGATGGGTAGCCCAAGTCTTTACTATCACTAAAGTTATCGTATGACAAACAGGCACATCCAAAAATTCGACCGCGCAGCGTCACCATAAGAAGGCAGGTACTTAAAAGATCAGAAGGTGATGATCTGGTACCCCTGCTCTATGTAAGCTTCGAGTGAAGGATGCCCCATCAATTCGCCGAAAAGCGGGAGCCCCTGCTTTCTGGCATCTTTCGAGCTGCCGAGTTTTTCGGAGCAGGCCTTGCAAACACAGTCGATAATACCCTCTTGTTTGACTTTCTCATACAATGAGGAAAAAGGTGTGTCAGGATTGTCAAAGCTGGAGACCAATTTCACGGCTCCTCCTTCGAGGACGACCTTAACCTCGTAGCCCTTCTTCTGAAAGTCAAGCGCATAGAGCAGGACATGGCCAAAGCACATCAAATCTGGATTATAGGTTACCAGCACAATTTTCTTCATCAGTTCCTCCTGCTGCAAGATCTTAGACTGCTATTGGTGTCGCCATTACAGAATCAGTTGTCAATAACACAAAAATCATGTAACTCGTGAGAAACGATTACAATTTCAGCATTGCTCTCAATAATACATGATGTTACTCGTAATGATACGATTTTCCACACAAAAACAGTTTTATTCACAAAATAGCCTGTCGAAATCTCTTATTTTCATACTCGTATCTATCAGTGCTCTTATCACTGTTCTCGCAAGCTGCGGCTTGCAGGACAGTGAACCATTACCTGTAATAACAACATTAACAGTGCCCTACACGTTCACTGACCAGGCTGGCAGCCAGGTCAATCAAAGTCTTTTCTCGGATAAAATCTATGTGGCGGATTTCTTTTTCACTTCCTGCCCGACAATATGCCCGATTATGAAGTCACAAATGCTTCGGGTTTATGAAGCTTTTGAGGATAACGACAATGTAATCCTCCTCTCACACACGATCGACCCGGAACATGATACTGTTGAAGTTCTCAAGGATTATGCTGAAAAACTTGGAATATTGTCACATCGATGGCACATGGTGACCGGCCCGAAAGATCACATTTACGATACGGCCAAGCGCTATATGCTTGCCGCAATGGAGGACAAACAAGCCCCGGGAGGCTTCATCCATTCCGGTTCATTTTCTCTTGTTGACCGCCGCGGACAAATCCGTGGTTACTATAAAGGAACCGAAAAAGAGGATGTCAGCAAGCTGATTAAAGATATTCGCAGACTCCTCGATGAAAAACAATAATATCCGGTTATTTATAGTGCTTTCTGCGGTGGGGGGTATCGGACTGCTTTTTTATGCCAAACAGCACATTTCTGATACTGGCAGCAATACGGGCAACTCACTGTATCTGGCTCATTGCGCTTCGTGCCATGGCCCTTTGGGCAAAGGACTCAGGAACCTCTACCCGTCTTTGAGGAAGAATCCTTATTTGAGTACCAAAATCAGCGAACTTCCCTGCCTCATCAGACAAGGTGTGAAAGGAAAGATTATCACCGAAAAAGGCACCTATAATCAGCTTATGCCGCCTTTTAAAACGTTTACCAGTGCTGAACTCCTACAACTCATTTCATTTATGCAGCAGTGCTGGTCCAGTAGCAGCACCACAGAACTTACCCCTAATGTCATTGAACAATGGCTCGATTCATGTCCGCACGAGTAACCATAGCCGCTTGTTCGAAAACATTGCTTATTCTGGCTCTCTTACCTCTGCTTGCTAACAGTTGCCAGGACCAGCAATCTGTTGAAAATGAACGGATCAGAGAAGAAATCATTCATGTTCATGACGAGGCAATGGAAAAAATCGGCTATTTGTATGAACTCGAAACCAGATTGCAAGCAGTTGAAAATCAAACCGATACTCTTGATAAGAAGCAAAAGGTAATCGAGCTGGCCATAGCCAATCTGCAGCAGGCAAACAGGGCTATGTTTGATTGGATGCACCAGTATCAGACGCTTACCGTTTCAAAAGAAATTTCATCAGATACCCGCTATAGATTAGAACAGCTTGGAAAGATCGAAGAAGTGCAGCTTCTTACTATAAAAGCAATAACCGCAGCAGAAGAACTTCTTGATATAACAGCGCCTTGATCAACTCATAGACAGCATATCATCTAATCCAGGATGACCCGCAAAACTATCAATTTATCAGGTCTGATGCTTAACATCGCTACACAGCAAGCTTTTTCGCCATAAAACCTTTCCTCTTACATAACGATGCTTAAGGTTTAGCGCTGTACACCTGGTCTTTTTTGCCCAACAACAAAACAGCACGCGACACCCGCAAAGGAGCGTTAATGTCTAGCAATTTTGGAACATTATTTCGTCTATCCACGTTTGGAGAATCTCACTGTAAGGCAGTCGGTGTTATCATCGATGGCTGTCCTCCAGGAGTACGGCTTACTGAAGAAGACATTCAACCACAACTTGATCGCCGGCGACCGGGCCAGTCAAAGCTGACAACTGATCGCCAGGAAAAAGACCAGGTCAACATTCTTTCAGGCACCGAAAATGGACTCACTCTTGGCAGTCCCATTGCCCTCAAGGTAAACAACCGGGATCAACGCCCCGGCGATTACGGCGATATGCAGACGATTCCTCGGCCATCGCACGCCGATTATACTTACATGGCCAAATATGGTATTAAAGCCTCCTCCGGAGGTGGAAGATCCAGTGCCCGGGAGACCATTGGCACGGTTGCCTCCGGTGCCGTTGCAGCAAAGGTTATCGCAGAACAGTATGGAATCGAAATTATCGCCTGGGTGAGTGCAGTTGGACCTTTTAAAGCAAAAACGGTCAATCTGGACACCATTACGCGTGTTGAAATTGATCAGACTGACCTGCGATGTCCTGACCCTGACATTTTCCAGAAGATGCATGACCATATCCTGTCGCTAAAAGAGGCGGGAGATTCAACCGGAGGCGTGGTCTCATGCGTTATCCGCAACGTACCGCCTGGGCTCGGCGAACCAGTTTATGAGAAACTTGAGGCAAAACTTGCGCAGGCCATGCTTGCCATTCCGGCAACCAAAGGCTTCGAAATTGGCTCAGGGTTTGCTGGAACCGTAATGAAAGGGTCAGAACATAATGACCCGTTTGTAAAAAGAGATGGCGCATTGGGTACAAAAACCAATAACTCTGGCGGAATTCAAGGAGGTATTTCAAACGGTGAGCATATTCACTTTCGAGTTGCGTTCAAGCCACCAGCTACAATTTCCCAGGCACAACAGACAGTAAATTACAAAGGAGACCCCGTAACCCTGGAAGCAAAAGGCCGACATGACCCATGTGTCGTGCCCAGGGCGGTCCCTATTGTCGAGTCAATGGCAGCGCTCGTGCTGGTTGATATGGCGATGCGCCAGGAAGCCCGCCATGCACTGAATCAGGTTTGAGCTCACCCACAATCCAGGCAATTGGCTCTATGGTCAAATAAGCATGGTAAAAGCCAGCCATGTCGGTTAATGTGCTTGATTTTTAATACGTTTCTCTTGTCACGAGACTTTTAACGATAATTTCTGCAGGAGCTGACACCTCCAGGCAGATAACATTTATGACTCCAAAACAGACAGTACTAAGCACCTACCTGGACAAATTTTCACCTCCTGTTGGATTACTGCTGCTTATCCTTTCAGTCGCCATAGGAGCCGGAACCGGACTTGCTGCCGTTCTATTCATAAAACTTATTGCAGCTATACAACACTTCGGATACGCAACACTCCCTGCCTTGTTGCCAGCTCTTGGCAAAGGAATATATTTTATTGTACCAATCATTGGCGGCCTGCTGGTTGGCCCACTGATCCTTTTCGCGCAAGAGGCCAAGGGACACGGCGTTCCTGAAGTCATGCAGGCATTAATAATCAGGGGTGGACGGATACGTGCCCGGGTAGCTGCCGCTAAAATTGTTGCTTCAGCTCTCTGCATTGGCACGGGCGGTTCAGCAGGACGTGAAGGTCCAATTGTTCAGGTTGGTTCAGCACTTGGCTCGAGTATAGGCCAGGTCCTGAGGCTTTCCGATGAACGCATCAGGAATCTTGTTGGGTGCGGTGCTGCAGCTGGAATTGC
>JABDPQ010000551.1 GCA_013042695.1 Desulfobacterales bacterium
CTATTAGAAAATTTCCAGCCAGCCTGACCAACAACTTTTTATTGAAACTGGATAGAAAAGAGTATTTCAAGGCCGATGAAGCAGCCAAAAGTGTGCCTCAGGTCAAGTTCAACTAAGAGCAGGAAGAGTGGTAATGTCGTTTACCCGGTGGAATAAAAAGCTTGCCAGCCTGGTGCTGCTCCTCCTACTGTTTTTTATAACAAGTGAACGTCTATTCGCGGCGAATATACCTGCGCTCAAGAGCAGGGTTAACGATTATGCCGGTATGCTGTCTGCATCAACAATATCCCAACTCGATTTCATTCTTGGAGAACTTGAAAAAACGGACTCAACACAGATTGTCATTTTGACTATCCCAGCATTAGCAGGAGACAGCCTGGAGGGGTTCTCATTGAAAGTTGCGGAAAAGTGGGGCATAGGCCAGCAAGACAAAGACAATGGTGCACTGCTCGTCATTGCCCGAGATGATCGTAAATTGCGAATCGAGGTTGGCTATGGGCTCGAGGGAACGCTTACCGATCTGGTTGCAGGACAGATTATCCGTAATATCATAACGCCGCAATTCAGGCAGGGTTCCTTTAACCAAGGAGTCATAGACGGCACGGGAGCTATGATAGCTGCTGTCAAAGGTGAGTACCAGGCTGATGCTGCACTGCCGGGAAAGAGCGCAAACAAAAGATTTGATCCAGGTGGCTTAATTACCACATTACTTTTTATCAGTTTTTTTGTTGGATCCGCATTCAGAAGAAGCAAGCTGTTGGCAACAGGGATTGGCGGGGTTGCGGCACCTTTATTTGGTTTTCTCTTTTTTGGACTCACCGGTGTAGCCCTGATCGCTCTCATGCTGTTGGGAATGTTTGGTGGCTTGATAGCCAGCGTTATGGCCTCGTCCTCCGGTTCCGGGCTAAACCGCAGAGGGCCCGGTGGCTATTATGGCGGGTCTCGTGGAGGTTTTGGCGGATCCTCGGGCGGATTTGGAGGGTTTGGCGGAGGCGGAGGCGGCTTTGGCGGGGGCGGTGCCTCCGGAGGATGGTAGAGGCCTATGCAGACACGAGCAGAACGATTTCTTACCCCTGAGGAACAAAAACGAATTAACCAGTGCGTGCATGACGCTGAAATGCAGACTTCCGGGGAAATTGTCCCTATGATTGTATCTGAAAGCCACAGTTATCCACTTGCCCCAATTATTGGTGCAACATTCATCACCTTGCCCACTGCATTGCTTGCTGCCCGGCTCATCGGCAGTCACTTCTGGATTGGCCCGGATAATATGTGGCTTTTTCTGGTCTGCTTTATTTCTATCGCTATTCCCGCTTTTTACACCATTAAACGGGTATTTTGGCTGAAGCGGCTGTTTCTTCTCCCTAAACGAGCAGAGGAAGAAGTCCGCGAGGCGGCTCTTGGCGCATTTTATACCGAGAAGCTTTATAAAACCAAAGCCGAGAATGGCATTCTCCTTTATATCTCGGTCTTTGAAAGGCGTGTCTGGATACTTGCAGATGCAGGAATTAATCAGAGGATTTCACATGAACGGTGGCTGGAAATAGTAGCTCTTATCACTGAAGGCATAAAAAAACATCGCCATTGTGATGCCATCTGTGAGGCAATTACTCAAATAGGAGCTATACTAAAAGATGATTTCCCCATTGAACAGGATGACGTAAACGAGCTTCACAATCTGATTATCAGATAAAACAATCAACTCCATCAACGCCCTGAATAAGTAATGGCTGATCGAAAGAATAAGCCTGACATTTTTTCTAACTAACCAAAATAGCCGGGCTCATTTCCTGCGACCCATTTGATATTGCAACCCATACTTGGGCTTTGCTCCAATGAAATAGCTTTACCTGCAACCAGTTGATCTATCGCTGCAGAGAGATCTTCCCCGGTAATCGGTTCATTGTTGCCTGGTCGGGCACGGTCATATTGCCCCCGGTAAACGAGCTTTTTATCCGCGTCATAGAGAAAAAAGTCTGGGGTGCACGCTGCTCTATAAGCCTTGGCTAATTCCTGCTTTTCATCAACAAGATATGGAAATGAAAAATTAAATTCTTTTGCCAAGTGTGCCATTTTCTCAGGACTATCATCCGGATAGGCGGAGGCATCATTGCTGTTGATTGCCACGACGGCAATCCCCTGTTCCTGATACCTGCGGATTTTATCGGCAAGTCGTGCAATAATATGGAGTACATACGGACAATGATTGCACATAAAAATAACCAGCAAACCGTTATCGATGTGTTGCTCCGCCAATAGATACCGTTTACCATCCGGCGCTGTTAAATCGATGTCGGGGGCAATCGATCCTAATTCTTCCATAGTCGACGGTGTCAGTACCATTATCTTGCTCCTATAGTATTATATTTAATCGGTGCATGGGCCCTGGAATGTGAATAAGCGGGTAATAAATAGCGTGCAGGTTCAATCCTGGGCACAGCTAGAATAAGATTTATGTATGCATCTTCGAGCCAAAGATCAAGCGGGCCTATCACATAAATGCACCGGTTTGTCTTTGGCAATTGCACCGGGGCTACTGGACATTTTTACGTATGTACCCATTTTTTAGATGAGGCGGCATAAACTAAAACCGACAACCTTCATTTTAGATCATATCTTATGTCATTATCAGAATCACAAAACATGCTCTTAAAAGAGATTCAGCTTAATTGTGATATATCCGATGCCAAAGATCATGGCATATATTCGATGTGTTCCATGGTTCTTAAATTACGAAATCTCTATAAGTGGGAACAAAACATCCAGCCTTGGTCAGAACCTGAATCCGCTGACCTTCTCGACTGGATCGAAGCTAAGGAAAATTATTGGGCTACCATTGCTGATAAATCATTCAGCCCCCTGAGGGGACAAGACCAAAACATTTCTCCTGACAATCTCGATGAGGTCAATAACGCACTTGGCAATAATGGGTTGCTCTATGGTGCTGGATACGGAAGATCAATGAAAGCAATTTTTTTCGTTGCCGAAAAACTTGAGCAGCAGGTCATCGAAGGCTGCCCGGTTATTATCCTGGGAAAAGAAAGAGTCCGCGAGATGGCCAGTCCTTTCGCAATGGTGCAAGATGGAGTTATTATCGTTCGAAAAGAAGCTCTGAGATTTTTTTTATGGGACCAGGTACAGGAATTACGTTCCTCATGCAGAAGCTCTTTCCGGCATGCTCTCACTTCCTATGGCCTCATTTCAGATGGTACACTCGATCAGCAGCTATTTAAATCTTCGTTCGATACGATAGTTGAAGAGGAAATGAATCTTTTCATCTACCACGAGGTTGGTGAGCTACTGCAACAGACGTTTGACACCGCTACCTTTCAGACAATTATCAGCCGTTTTCCGAGTTCGATCCTTGAATTTGTCTGTCGGGCCATCAAAGATATCCTGGCCGACACGCATCCTCGAGGCCTTCTCGCATATGTCATCCGAGAGCAACGCGAATCATCTCTCAGTTTGTATATTGGTTTTCTCGACGGACTGCGCAAAAAGCTTTTTCCTGAGATTTTCGAGACCTGGAAGCTATTTATTGAGCAGAAAGATTGGCAGCAGATTGAACTGGCCCGTCAAGCCTGTTGGGAAAAAAATCTGCAGTTTGCTGAAAAAATAATGCACATATCACAAATGTTTGACACCTATCATGACGATCAGGTTCTGAGCGAATTCAACAGTCAATTATTGAGGCCACTGGATCTTGAGCTGCCAAAATAATCTCAAACGATCAGTTGCGCTGGTACTCTACATTCTTATTGAGGCACCCGCTCACTAAAAGGAAGACCTGATGAAAAGAATAGAACCGTACACCGGTTTTGAACAAGGTCCGATTCGTCCCCCCAGCGAAGCTGAAAGCCTGCTCATTCGTATTACCCGCAATTGTCCGTGGAACCGTTGCACCTTCTGTCCAGTGTACAAAGGTTCAAGCTTCAGTCTGCGTCCGCTTGACCATGTAATCAAAGATGTCGATATGATTCGCTTTTATGTTCAAGCCATTATAGAGGCTCAAGACACCAAGCGCCCGATCTCGCAAAAGGAGCTGTTCGCTCTTTCCCCAGAAGGAGACAGAGGTGATCGTCAGGCATTATATGCCGCCTATAATTTTGTTGTCAGTGGAATGAAATCTATCTTTCTGCAAGATGGCAACAGTTTAATTATCAAACCAGATGATATCGTCAGCATTCTCAAGCATCTCCAACAATCATTTCCGCAAGTCCAGCGCGTCACCTCCTACGCACGCTCTCACACCATTGCCAGACTCAGTGATGACAATCTCAAACGCATGGCAGATGCTGGTCTTAATCGGATTCACATTGGCATGGAATCGGGATCCGATAAGGTTCTTACCATGGTTAAAAAAGGATCTGACAAAGCTACCCAGATCTTAGCTGGACAGAAAGTAAAACGAGCCGGCATACAATTGTCTGAGTATTACATGCCCGGACTTGGAGGATTGCAACTCTTTCAGGAAAGTGCCCGAGAGACAGCTGACGCCATGAATCAGATCAATCCCGACTTCATTCGTCTGCGCACCCTGGCTCTGCCTGCTGGTACGCCGCTTACAGAGCAGTACGAGGCCGGAAAATTCGAAAAAATGGGAGAGGTTGATGTCGCTCGAGAACTGCTGCTGTTTATTGAATCGCTTCAAGGAATATCCAGCACTGTCAAAAGTGATCATGTGTTGAATCTTTTCCAGGAGGTTGAGGGAATACTCCCGAACGACAAACCGAAAATGACCGCTCCCATCACATCATTTCTCGAACTCAGCCCCAAAGAGCAGATGATTTTCTGTATCGGCAGACGAACTCACTGCCTCTCAAAACTTGACGATTTAACTAACCCGCTACTTCGCAACCATGCCCTCCACGCTTGTGCTGAATTTGGCGCCACTGTCGAAAACATGGACACAGTTATCGATTCAATCATCAAGCGCTTTATTTAACGGTTTTCAAAGCAGGACCCAGCCATGGGAACATCCCCAAACGGCTGCTTCATAATCGATGTCTGCAATGTGCTGAATCATATATGCTGAATTGGCCAATACTCCTGGATTTATTTATTTTAGGTGTTAAAATGGTTAGGTTACCCTCGGTTTACCGTAGAGATGATCACCTATCATTTTCATCTTCTCAAGTTCCTCAGGCGTCATAGGTGCTTTCTCTATTGCCTGCAAATTGTCTCTGAGCATTTCTTTGTTTCTCACGCCCATCATACAAACATCTACTTCAGGACGCGAAAGGACGTAGCGATAGCAGTCTGCTGCACGTGGAGCAGAGATCCCCGGAGGCATTTTCTTTTGTGCCAATAATTGTCTCCAACTTGTTGCAGTAAAGGTTACCAGTCCGGGGGCCATCTCTTC
>JABDPQ010000555.1 GCA_013042695.1 Desulfobacterales bacterium
ATGGAGCCGCCTGCTGCAGCCAGGAAGGTGCGCCTGGAAATCTTCAGGTCCTTTTTCATCGCCACTCCAATAACAGATAGTCGCGCCAAGAGAGCTGCTCGTGCGAGAGGCGGTAGAGGCGGCGGAAGACGTTAGTTTTCAAGATATTACGCGCCAGGATTTGGCGCTTGGGCTTTTAATTCCCCGCACCAGGTGATATCGAAGGTGACCGGGAACTTGGCAGTGCCATCACCGGGTTTGGGTGCGTATCTTCGCCACTCGCCATAGTTCCCAGATTTGGCCTTCCATAATCGGCAGTGCCTACAAATCTGGTCCTTCTCGGTCATCGCACCATTCACATCCTATGATATAACACTTGAGCGTATGTTCCCCGCACCAAGACCCTCTTGTGGTCTTCGGCCATTCGGCCGCTTCGCTTCCGCCCTCGGAAATTACGAGTGCAGGAGGGTTTTTCCGGCATTCCCCTCTTGGGTCTGCCAGGGTCTCCCAATAGATACAGTTCTCGCAGGTCTGTTTCTTCTCGGTCATGGCACCCTCCCCGGACCAGAGAAATGTTAGGAAGTATTGATAGTACCATATTACGATTATCTATAGCAAGATCAGTGATTCCCACAGATGGGGGGGGCATAGTTGACGCCTTCAATTGTCAATACAGCGGAATTATCCTGGACCGACATTTTGATCCAGTGGCAATGGATTTGCCTCCAGACGTTTTATTCTGCACCACTTCGGCGACACACAAAATAAAGCTGGATCAGTTATCGGGGGAGGTTTTCGGCGATATCTTTTGCTGCCCGAACCATTATAGTCTGCAGAGTTACCGGATCTTCCAGTATTTTTTCTTCGGCCCAACTCAGTTCCGCCACAGATTCCCATGAAATTGCCCCATTGCTCGAGTCCCAGAGTTGGAAGAAGATTCTAACTGTGGCGCTATTGGTCTGGATCATTCGTAAACCAAACACTCCGAATCGATTCCTGGATCGCTGGGTGAAACCTGCTAGTTTTAATTGCGCCACATAACGTATTCCGCCCGCCTCTGCAATTTTTCCAAGAGTGGCTTTACTGAAAATACCGGTGTCCCGATACTCCTTATACATTTCTTTGTATTCGTCTGCCAATTCAGCCTTGTTGATCAAGCTGAGCGTGTTTGGCAAAGGGATAATTCGCAAATCGGGCCGTTGTTCGATCAGAGTCGAGGCGAAAATAAAAGCCACTGCCTGCTTTTCCTCCTCCTGGCCAGTTACTGTAGACGGAGTAACAAATGCAATTCCCCCATTTCGAAGATCATTACCTGTCAGAGTAATCTGGTTATGGCTGATTTCTGATGAGATTTGTGGAGCGCACGAGGTGAGCAGGATAACCACCGCCGCAATCCACCAGCTTTGGGTGGTGATTTTATTTGCGAGCCCGTCAATATTACATGCAGATAATCTGTTCATACGTTAAAAGCACCATAAGAAACGTCGCGAAGCATCAAGTCAGGAAAGCATTGATGATCGCAATGCTTGTTAT
This sequence comes from Desulfobacterales bacterium, assembly GCA_013042695.1. Taxonomy (GTDB): domain Bacteria; phylum Desulfobacterota; class Desulfobulbia; order Desulfobulbales; family Desulfocapsaceae; genus JABDPQ01. The sequence continues at coordinate 1,513 of JABDPQ010000555.1, forward strand.
CTCATCTTAATTTATGGCTCACTTTAATTTTAGCCCAATTGTCTACTTAGTTTGAAATGAAATAATCGATGCGGGAGTTATCTATAAATGATCTGTACTACTATTCTGCCTCATACTGAATGCTTAGATATCCCTTTTTCATATGAAGATACAAAATGATATTTAAAAGGAGCCTTTTGCAAAACTAAGATTTTCGTTCAAAATCAAGGCATGCGAAAAATTTTACCACAGGCATATGATTGATATTCCGAGGATAAAATTTCGAGCATAACGCAGAGTTTGGGCGAAAAGATCGTTTTGCAAATGGCTCAAAGATTAACCTATTAACCAAAGGTCGGCGGCGGTTTGATATTGGGCTTGCAGGCAGAACATATGACCACATTGTGGGCTTCTATGGGTGGCATTGTAAACTTGAAGTACAATTGTTTCAGGATCTGCAGACAGAGTTGAGATGAGCATCACGAGTTTATTGCCTCGGAAAATTGTCAATATCAAGATTTTTCCTGCACGCTCAGGAGATTGAGGATACATTTCTGGCTACTGATCGATTCAATATAGATGGCTTTACTCGTTATATTGAACATAATCGCTACAAAGGCTCACCCCCAATGGTACAGAGAAGAATCTTGACATCTCTTCTCGTTGCTCGCGTTAATCTTGCCACTGAATTCATCTACTATGTTCTGATAGATGAGGATGATTGATGCGTGCTACTTAAATTCAAGTCAGACCGCGATAGGAAAATGAGTAACTTTAATGAAATCATGGAATTTCTAGAAAATTTGGGCGATGCGATAATAATAGTTAATGAATCCTCTGAAATTATCTTTGCTAATTCTTCTTGTGCAAAAATGTTTGGTTACAAAGCTCGGGCTATGTCTGGCATGCTAATAGATAATCTTATGCGGCCATCTAACAATATAGATCACCGGGAGATGGTAAAGAAGTTTATACAATCAAAATCACCTGCTCGAACAATGATGACCAGAGGAGTACTGCCTTGTGTGGATAAATATGGGAATATCTTTAACGCTCGAATATCAATTGCATCAGCAACAATTGATCAGCGAATGTATGGAGTTGCAACGATTCAAGATTTCACTTCTCTCCAGAAAGAAATAGAAAATCTTGAAATCACCACATATCAGGACACGCTGACTGGTTTATACAATCGCCGATATTTACAAACAATTACCGAATCAAATAGCAGAATTTTGCACACCTGGAAAACAATAGGGCTTATCTATATCGACCTTGATAAATTCAAACCCATCAATGACAAGCATGGTCATGGAGTTGGTGATGCCGTTTTAAAAGCTGTTTCAAACAGAATAAACGGTGGTATCCGTTTTGATGATATTGCTTTTAGGTTGGGAGGAGATGAGTTTTTGATTCTGCTTAATCTCACACATGCCATGGATAAAACCGGATTAATAAATCGCATAACGGAAAAAATATACCGTGAGGTCACTAGACCAATTGAGATAGGACAAATTGTTATAAAAGTCGGTTTTAGCGCAGGGTGCGGTATTTATCCTGAAGACGAAAGTGATTTTATGAGGCTTGTTGATATGGCAGATAAGGCGATGTATTCAGCAAAAGGGACTGAAACGTCCATCGCAAATGTCTGGGTAAAGCCTAACAAGATCAATGAACACTGATGGTCAAAAGTGTCGCTGCGATCTTTAATTAGCTGGGTGTTATTGTCAACATTGACATTGCCGGTTCCAAAATCTTAATTTCTCTGTATTCCCTGAGAATTTGGATAATTGAACTAGCCCCCCTGAATGGTCCCCAGTGTCCAGGGGAAGTTCGTCCAACAATACCTCAGATTTGAGATTGTCCACCTTAGCTTTATTTATCTTTTATGACTTGCCTCACTTGATTTAGTATTTAGTTTATTGGTGATATGGCAGATGATAAAGTGCCATATCAACCTCCTGGGTGGTGTGATCTCCCTCAATATTTATACCCTGTCACTCCACCCAGTTTTAAAACACCAAGATTCTGTAATTATTTACTATTTAATATCTTATCAGCTTATTTCTCAGGGATTTCCTCCTCATAAGAAACACACTTTTCCAAATTTGATCACTTTTTCGGGATAAAAATGGCTCCTTCAGACGTTTTATATATAAAGCGACTTTTTGATTGCCGTTATTCAACCAGAAAAAGGAGTTTACGCTATGAGAAGAAATAGAGGATTTAATAATCCGGTAAGACTGCTGCTGAAGGGAACCGTTGTTAGAAAAACGATCTTAGCAATAGTCTTCCTCTCTCTTTTCCTGTTCGGCCCTCATTTCACCGCAACCGATGACATCTTCTGGGGTCCGAAACTCACCTTGGCTGATGACGATGACAAAAAAGGTGGAGATGATGACCGGGAAGACGATCGAGATGATGATCGGGACGACGATGATCGGGACGACGATGATCGGGACGACGATGATCGGGACGACGATGATCGGGACGACGATGATCGGGACGACGA
>JABDPQ010000023.1 GCA_013042695.1 Desulfobacterales bacterium
GGAAAAATCATTTGTAACTCGATCCGCTGCATAAAAAATGGTCTTCCATCCCTCATAACAGGATCCCACTGAAGAAATGGGCCAATCAGTATATCTCCTATACCGGTTCCATTATCTTGGGGAAAGGGTCCGGGTGCACTGTAAGATATATCAAGCCCGACCACAGGAACGATAACATCCAAGCCCCATTTACCTCCCAGAAAGAGTTCCTGATCAGACTGGTAGATTCCCTGGGACAGGCTCACCCAAACGTTAAGGTCAGGGTCTGGAAATGGTAAGGCGTTGCCGTCACTGTCATTAAGCTGGTCTGATGTATAATACTGGAAATATTGAGTAAAGTAGAACCCAGGTCCGGCTGGTGGACCACCATCGACAAAACTGGTAAATCCCAGGTTTACTGCTGGCAAGTCATAGGCTGCAGCTGATACGGGGATGATCGCAAGCAGCAGCAAAGTCATAGTAGCACGCACGCTTCGATATTTCATTTTCTCTCCAATATTTGAGGTGTACGGTTAGAAAACCTACTGACAGAGGTACCTGTGGTAAATAATTTTTTAAAAAGTCCCGAAGATGTCATGTTCAGGCTGGCGAGCCACTGCTAATCAAACCATAACTACGAAGAGTTATACATTTTTTGGAACTGCCGTCAAGTGTTTCAAGATGCGAGCGAACGACAACCATTCTCTATCCTATCAAGGAATAGTAGCCTATAGAGATCTGAGATATAAGGATCGCATAGGAGGTAAAATCGCCTGACAGGAAAGTGGCACCATGAGTGTTATGTTCCTCGCCGTCACAACCGGCATATAAACGGTTTAATCCGAAAGCGCTGACCGGTGAGCCCATATCAAGAATATCCGCCGAGAGGTAATCTCCTGCTTCGTTCTCGTGCACAGCGTTGGAGAGGCTGAGCACACCATAGCGCTTGAGACGCTCAGCTTCCCCGTTAACATGCTCGTAGATGTTGTCCGGCGTCAAGGTTTTAAGCTCATCAACCATGCTCAAACAAGGACTTGACCCGATGGTATTGGGCAGCGAAATGGTGTTGGCAGAAATTCCCGACTCAGAGAAGAAAAGCACTACGGAAAAAATAAAGAGTGGAGCAATACGCATAAAAGTGATTGTAATGATTTTCAATGAGCGTCGCAACCAGAAAAGAGGTTAACGATCGTTCGTAACTTCAGAGGCTATGCTAAATCAAAATAGTTACGGCTTGAGTCATTATATCTCAAGACAGTATGGCGCTTTCATGCGGCTGCTACTGACAACTTTCGACTGACAAACTGTTCATTAATGCTGATTAAGCACTGCATCAATCCGTTCCAGAGCCCAGTCCACGATATCTTTTGTTATAATCAACGGTGGAGCAAACCGGATAATGTTGTCGTGGGTTTCCTTGCAAAGCAATCCTTCTGCCTGAAGTTTCTCACAATACTGCCGTGCACCTCCGGCTTCAGCAGATAGCTCCAGGCCAATTAACAGACCTTTTCCACGGACCTCTTTGATAAGTGGGTTTTTAAATTGCTTCAATTCATCTAAAAAGTGTTCGCCGACATTTGCAGCGTTTTCAATCATTTCCTCTTCGATGAGAACTTTCATTGCTGTGCGGGAAACCGCACAGGCCAAGGGATTGCCGCCGAATGTACTGCCGTGTTCCCCAGGTTGCAAGACGCCCATCACTTCGGTATTGGATAAAACTGCAGAAACCGGATAAAAGCCCCCTGAGAGCGCCTTGCCGATAAGCGTTAAATCAGCCTCAATTTTATCATGTTCCTCCGCCAGGATCTTGCCCGTTCGACCAAGACCGGTTTGGATCTCATCGAGAATAAGAACTATATTGTGCGTTTCACAGATCGCTTTGGCCTCTTTAAGATACCCCTGCGGAGGGATGATCACACCGGCCTCGCCCTGTATCGGTTCTACCAGAAAGGCGACGGTGTTGGGCGTTATTGCCGCTTCAAGTGCCTTGGCGTCTCCAAAAGGAATGATTTTGAAACCTGGCGTAAACGGTCCAAAGTCTGTGCGGGAATTTTCATCGGTACTGAATCCGACAATAGTGATTGTACGGCCATGAAAGTTGTTTTGACAAACGATGATTTCTGCCTGATCTACAGGCACTCCCTTGATCTGATACCCCCATTTGCGGACCGTCTTTATAACCGTTTCTACAGCTTCAGCGCCACTATTCATGGGCAGGACCTTATGGGAATTGGTGAGTTCACAGAGTTCCTGATAGAACAATCCCAATTGATCATTGCGAAAGGCCCGGGAGGTCAGAGTCAGTTTTCGTACCTGCTCCACCATCGTTTTGACAATTTTCGGATGACAGTGTCCCTGGTTAACTGCGGAATAGGCCGAGAGACAATCGAGATATTTTTTACCGTCCACATCCCATACCCAAACACCCTCACCGCGGGACAAGACAACGTCGAGAGGTTTGTAATTATGCGCACCATATTTATTTTCTAAGCTGATGTAGTCAATCATGATTATCGCCCCTCTTTAGAATGAATTCAGTGCCGGCCTGTCCCGCGACCGCCGCCTCTATATTTGTAACCGAGGTGATGACCGCACGTCGCCCGCCATGCTGAACAAATTGTAATGCAGCATCAACTTTGGGGAGCATGGCTCCCTTTGAAAAATGGCCTTCTTTTCGATAGCATGTCATCTCCTCCACGGTCACCGTGCGAAGCACTTTTTCATTTTTAGTACCAAAGTTTAACATAGCACCTTCAACATCCGTTGCCATGACAAAGATGTCCACCCCTATCTCTTCAGCAAGTCGGGCACTCGCAAGATCTTTGTCTATCACGGCATCAACACCGCTAAACGCACGTCCATTGCGCACAACCGGGATACCACCGCCGCCGCAACAGATGACAATAAAGTCCATATCGATCAGTTTTTTTATTTCGCGCTTTTCAATAATAGTGATCGGCCTTGGGGATGCCACGACACGTCGATATCCTTTCGGTGTTTCCATCGTCGGGTAATCGTGCCGGGATGCCTCTTTAGCAGAGAAGTTCGGGCCAATGGGTTTGGTGGGATTTTTAAAGGCAGGATCATTTTTATCAACCACGACATAGGTAATCAGGCTGACGAGCATTTTATGATCGATACCCAACGCCATCAGTTCACCATCCAGAGTGGACTCAATCATATAACCGATTTGTCCTTCGGTTTGAGACACCAAAATTTCCAGCGGCATTTTGGGCAGGGCATCACAACATTCCTGCTGCAGGAGAAGATTTCCGACCTGGGGGCCGTTGCCATGAGTGATAATGATCCGATAATCCTGAGATATTTTAGCGATTTGTCTAATCGGCACCTGTAAATTTTCAAATTGCTGCTCAATCGTCCCTTCCTGGCCTTTGCGGATCAAAGCGTTACCGCCAAGCGCCAGTAATAGGATCGGTTTTTTTGGTGTTGACTCATTCATGCTCTGTTTCTCCTTCGAGCGGTGAAAAACAAGATCACCTATTCCCCGAGAAGCTCTTTTAAAACAGATTCCAGGCTCGGGTCGCTGTTATCCTTGTATTCATAGCGGATCCTTTGGGTCGGTTTGTTGACGCTTAGTAACTGCATCAGATCGACAGGGGTTGCCACGAGAACGAGGTCGCACTCCGTATTGTTGATAGTGGTCTCAAGGTCTTTGATCTGCTGAGGGCTGTATCCCATGGCCGGCAGCAAAGAGCCGATACCAGGATAGGTTTGAAAAACCTGTTGCAGCGTTCCTGTCAGATACGGTCGCGGATCTACCAATTCGGACGCACCGAAGCGCTGGGCGGCAATGACCCCCGCTCCATAGTCCATCTCACCATGGGTTAGCGACGGGCCGTCTTCAATGACGAGCACCCGTTTGTTTTTGATCTGATCGGGATTTTCAGCCATTATGTCTGAATCTGCCAGTATGATCGAGGCCCTGGGGTTATTCGCCTCTATAGTCTTGCGAACCTTTTCAACGTTTTCAGGAGTGCTGCTGTCAACCTTGTTGATAATCGCCACATCAGCCAGGACCATGTTGGTTTCACCGGGATGGTAAGACGTTTCATGGCCTGCACGGTGCGGGTCAAAAACAACGATATGCACGTCCGGCACAAAGAACGGGGTGTCATTATTACCGCCATCCCAGACAATTACATCGGCTTCTTTTTCCGCTTTCCGGAGAATTTTTTCATAGTCAATACCTGCGTAAATCGCGGCTCCCATTCTAACCATGGGCTCATATTCTTCTCTTTCTTCAATCGTGCAATTATGCTTTTCAAAATCCTCATACTTTGCAAATCTCTGGACTACCTGTTTGGTGAGGTCACCATATGGCATGGGATGACGGACGGCGGCAACTGTTTTACCCATCGATCGAACAATTTTAACCACTTTGCGGCTTGTTTGCGATTTGCCGCATCCGGTCCGGACGGAACAGACGGAAATTACTGTTTTGGTCGATTTGAGCATGGTATAGGGTGCGCCAATAATGATAAAATCGGCCCCTGCAGCGGTGACAATCGATGCTTTATGCATCACCTCGGTGTGCGGCACGTCGCTGTATGAAAAAGAAACAAGATCGACCTCCTCTTCTTTTATGAGATCAAACAGATTAGCGTCAGAATAGATTGGTATTCCACCAGGATATAAGTCACCTGCCAGTTCAGGTGGATAGTGTCGGCCGTCAATATCTGGAATTTGAGTAGCGGTAAAACAGATGACGTTATATCTTTCGTTGCCTCTAAAATAGACATTGAAGTTGTGAAAGTCCCGCCCGGCGGCACCCATAATAATGACATTTTCTCTCATCATGTAACTCCTCTTCACTCAATTCATAATTGATGTTCATCCAAATACCAGCATTATCGAAATTTACCGTCATTGCTGAAACTTTGATACGAGAAACTGTCACACTTGGTTAAATTTCTTGTACGCGTATATAATATGAGCAGGTTAGCGGTAAGGATTTACTGTTTAAGTGCCTTATTGTTGAAGGTAACCGGGATGATCCGAGGACACACTCTTATAGCATATCGTACCGTGAATGAGATTATGCCTTGTTATTTATATATGCCGTCCTGTCTCCTGAGCGCTTCTTTTATATCAGTGGTAGAGAAACCGGGGCTCTGGGCTGCACCGATGAGCACGGTTGGGGACAAACACAATGCCTGGCAACATGTTCTCAGATTTTTTCAAGGACAGTCCTGGTGAACCCCCTGGTGCCCAGATTTCCACCAAGATCAGAGGTGCGGGTTTGCGGATCGGCAAGGGCAGCATCAATGGAAGTTTGTATTAACCCGGCCGCCTCACGCAGCTTCTCATCGCCATGTCTATCTCCCATCCAGTCCAGAAGCATTGCCGCAGAAAGGATCAGGGATGTCGGATTTGCCTTGTCCTGACCCGCAATATCCGGCGCTGATCCGTGCTGAGCCTGAGCGGCAGCCAAATCGTCGCCAATATTTATAGAGCCTGCCAGGCCAAGGCTTCCTGAAAGCTCACTGGCCAGATCCGACAAGATATCTCCATAAAAATTGGTGGCACAGATAACGTCAAAACGTGCTGGCTCGCGAACCAGCCACGCGGCGGCGGCATCAATGATCAACTCATCCAATTCAACGTCAGGAAAGTCAGCGGCAACCGTGCGGGTTACCTCGAGAAACATACCGTCACTCATGATGAAATTATTAGCCTTGTGGATTGCCGTTACCTTCCTGCGGCGTTTCATGGCCATTTCAAATGAGCGCCGAGCAATACGTTCACAACAGTGCTCGGTAAGCTTGCGCATTGATAATACGACACCTGGAACCGGCATAAACTCGCTACTGCCCGAATGCATGTTGCGGTCCGGATAGAAACCTTCGGTACATTCACGCATGATTACAAGATCCATGCCTGTGGCCCCACGCCCCAGTCCTGGACGCGTGCGTGCCGGGCGTACATTGCTGTATAGATCAAGATCACCTCGAAAAGCAGAGGATACATTTACCCCACCCTTGTCTCTTGGCGGGTAATCAAGATGCGAAATAGGACCCAAAAGAATACCGTCAAGAGTGCGAGCCAACTCCAATACCTCACCACGTAAGGTCGTACCGTATTTATCAAGACTGACAAAGCCTATATCTTCATAAACGTACTCAATGCCAAGCCCGAAGCGTTTATTTACCGCGTCTAAAACTGCTACGGTCGACTCGGTAATTTCAGGTCCGATGCCGTCGCCGGGCAAAACCAAAATCTTCATGGGTAATCACCTTTCGTCTACAATGCCTATTATCTGTGAGAGGGAAGCTGTCAGGCACATGCAATATTATTGGGAAAATGGTGGCTGTAATACGAGTTGCGCACTGCTGAGTTTATTATCCGTGACCGTCCCAGACTGAAGCAGGTACAAATACCCTGCCTTCTGCCAACTTTCGTGCTGTTCGAATCAACCCTGCCGACTTGAGCATGAACCCGTCTGGTTCATAGTCATAGTCAACGATCACGTCAATCTGCCCTGATGCATGTTCTAGGGTGATGCAAGCTGGAATTTCATT
>JABDPQ010000564.1 GCA_013042695.1 Desulfobacterales bacterium
ACTGATAAAGACGGTTATAACATCCCGATATCAGTATCTATCACCCCAATGCTCGATGATCAAAAGCGAGCTATTGGCTGTGTCCAGACGTTTCGTGACAATACGGCCAACCTACAAAACAAATTAATTCTTGATTCCATTGCCGACGGTGTTTTCACGGTCGATCGTAACTGGCAGATCACCTCGTTCAATATGGCTGCCGAAATTATAACGGGCTGGGAGCGAGAAGACGCTATCGGCAGTTTCTGCAGTGACGTCTTCCACTCTTCGATCTGCGGTAAAAACTGCGCAATAGCAGAAAGCCTCTATTCTGGCAGGCCGATAGCCAATCGCTCTATTACGATTAAAGATTCTGATGGAAAGCAGAAATCAATCAGTATCAGTGCTGCGCCACTGGTTGATATCGTCGGCAATGTCATCGGCGGAGTAGAAACATTCAGAGATCTCAGTGTAGAGGAAGCATTGAGAAAGCAGCTGATGCAGCGCTACACCTTTGATGAAATGATCAGTAAAAACGAGGCAATGCAACGTTTTTTCCAAATTCTCCCCGATATTGCTGTCAGTGACAGCACCGTCTTGATTCTTGGTGAAAGCGGCACCGGCAAAGGTGTCATGGCCGAGGCCATTGTCAATGCCTCTGCACGGAAAGATAAGCCGTTCATCTCGGTTAACTGCGGTGCCATTCCCGAAACACTGCTCGAATCTGAATTGTTTGGCTATCGATCAGGCGCCTTTACCGATGCGAGGAAAGATCGCGACGGCCGTTTTGCCGCCGCCGAAGGCGGAACAATATTCCTTGATGAGATCGGCGACATCCCCCACTCTCTTCAGGTAAAACTACTGAGGATTCTCGAAGAGCGAGTGTATGAACCACTTGGCTCCAATGAATCGATTGCTGTCGATATTCGAGTAATTGCGGCAACAAATCGGGATTTACAGCAACTCGTCGAAGAAGGGTTGTTTCGGGATGATTTGTATTACCGACTCAACGTCGTCAATATCGTCTTACCTCCATTGCGCCAGCGAAAAGAAGATATCCCCATGCTGATTGAACATTTTGTTGACAAGTTCAGGGCAGAAAAACAAAAAGATATTGCCGGAGTCAACGATGCTGTTCTTGCCAGGTTGATGCAGCATTCGTTCCCAGGCAACATTCGCGAGCTCGAAAATATTATTGAATATGGGTTTATTCTCTGCTCCGGCGGGTATATTCAAGAAGGGCACCTACCTGAGTCATTTTTACCAAACGATAATCATTCAGATACCTTACCAATCAACCTTGGCACAGATCTGTCGCTTGAGCAAATCGAAAAGCAGGCGATAGAGAGTTCGTTGCAACGCAACAAATGGAAAAAGATGATTACCTGTCGAGAACTTGGCATTTCCAAAGATACCCTGCGCAGAAAAATTGAGCGTTACGCTCTTCAGAACCCTCTTGAAATGCAATGATACCGAATGAGCGGCAATTACTCCGCCGGCTGAGCAAGTGTTCTGCCCTGCTGAAAACTGATTTGTGCAAGAGTCAAGATGTCTTAGTATAAGTCTCGTGAATGCAACATCATTTCTTCATATAGGTACGTGCAGCTGGAAATACGACTCCTGGAGAGGACTAATCTATCCTGAAGACAAACCGATCAACTATCTGCGCGAATACAGCAGGCACTATAATACGGTTGAAATAGATCAGTGGTTTTGGTCTCTTTTTAAAGGGGATGCTGCAGTTCTTCCAAAGCCCACAGTGGTAATTGACTATGCGGAATCCGTGCCTGAAAATTTCATCTTCTGTATCAAAATACCAAACAGCATCACGCTTACGCACCATTACAAAAAACAAAAAAACGAACCGCTGCGTCCCAACCCTCACTTTCTTTCCATAGAATTAATGCAGCGTTTTCTAAACACTATAGAGCCATTGAAACATCTTATCGGCCCGCTGATTTTCCAGTTCGAATACCTCAATAAACAAAAAATGAGTAATTTAGAAGAATTTCTAGAGCATTTAGCCGACTTCGCATACAATTTGCCATCAGGCTTTACTTATTGCATAGAGACGAGAAACCCTAATTATCTCACTGATAACTATTTTGATTTTCTGCTGGAACATGGCTTGCACCATGTTTTTCTTCAAGGATACTACATGCCTTCCATATTTGAACTCCATGCAAAATACACTGAAAAAGTTGGTGCTAGTAGCGTCATCAGGCTCCACGGCCCTGGCAGGCAAGAGATCGAGAAGTTGACAGGAAAAAACTGGAGTTCCATCGTGGCTCCTAAGGATACTGACCTAGAACTTTTGGCGGCTATGCTCACTGAGCTCGATGCCCGTAAATCCCGAACGTACCTCTATGTCAACAATCACTTTGAGGGCTCGGCACC
>JABDPQ010000571.1 GCA_013042695.1 Desulfobacterales bacterium
GTGACGAGTTTCTCGAAACTTCCTGCCGGGGCAAGGAGTTCGGGTATATCAGGGATGGTTGATGGCATTGACAGTCTTGCTTATTGCAGCATTCTTATTGTTGCTCAGAAACTGATCGTACGTACTGTTTACAATTGTCAAAAAGAGCTTTATAAACAGGTTCGCTCTTTTCATACAAGACAATAACGGCAGTAGCAAGTATTGCAATGAAACAAAAACATGTTGGCATAGCAATGAGCGGCGGTGTTGACTCCACGGCAACTGCGCTTAAGCTCAAAGACACCTATCGCCTGAGCGGCTTTTTTATGGATCTCGGCCAACCGGAATTCGCCTTGCAGGTGGAAAAACTGAAAAGGTTGACCGGGCAAATTGGTATTGATCTTCATATTATTGATTTAAAAGAGACCTTCAGGAAGATTGTACTGAACTACTTTTCGAGCAGCTACTATGCTGGCAGAACGCCAAACCCATGCATGATATGCAACCGAGAAATCAAGTTTGGTCTGTTTATGGAGGCGATTTTTGCAACCGGAGTTGACCTTGTGGCGACAGGTCACTATGCCAGAGTTGAACGAGATGGCCCGGAGATGAAACTGCTCAAAGGAAAAGATGAAAACAAAGATCAATCCTATTTTCTCTCGCGGCTGACGCCGCGACAGCTTAAGCATGTTCTGTTTCCTCTTGGATCGATGCATAAAGAAAATACATATCTCTACATCGAATCCAAAGGCTTTACTGATTTCAGAGGATCTGAAAGCCAGGATATCTGTTTTCTCGCCGGTACAAGTGTCATCTCATATCTAGAAGAATACTACCCTCACTACGTTTCCCCAGGGCCAATTATGACGCCAGATGGAGAAGAGATTGGCAGGCATAGCGGGCTTCACCGATATACCATCGGTCAGCGCCGTGGACTTGGCCTTCCCGATCAGTCGCCGTGGTATGTCGTTCAGATTGATTCAAAAAACAATCGACTTGTAGTTGGGAAACATGATGATCTCCTCTCGCGTACCATCACTGCGTGTTCCGCCCAGTGGTTAACCACAAGCCCTCCTCGATCAGGAGAAAAATACTCTGTACGGATTCGCTATTCACACCGTGGTGCCGAGGCGGTTGTGCAAACCATTACCAGTGATACGTTTTCCTTGAAGTTCACCACTGCTCAACGGGCAATAGCCCCGGGGCAGTTTGCCGTACTCTATGATGAAGATCGTGTCATTGGCTCAGGTGAGATCGTCTCCCACTGATAGAGTGCATGAGTGTAATTACCATGAGAAAGGCATATATCAGCACACTTGGCTGCAAGGTCAACCAGTATGAATCTGCATCGTTTGAAACAGGTTTCGAGGAAAAGGGGCTGGCCATAACTCATGATGTTGGCGATGCTGATTTGATCGTTATCAATACCTGCGCGGTAACCAGCAAAGCCAGCGCTCAGTCCAGGCAAGAAATCCGCAAAGCAGCGCGCCTGAACCAAAGAGCAGAAATTGTCATCACCGGCTGCCATGCGCATTTGCTAAAAGATGATCTGCAGACGCTTACAGGTATCGACGCGAATCGAATTGTTGTTGTTGCCAATGATCGCAAAGATTCTCTGGTCGCCAATCTTATAGAAAAACCTGCATCGGTCAGCGGATTTGCTTCAAATCAAATTAGCCGCTCGCAGGATGTATGCCATCTGCCAGTGAAAAAATTTGGCAACCGTACCAGGGCATATCTTCGGGTGCAGGATGGTTGTGACAGCTATTGCAGTTACTGCATCGTTCCCTATGCCAGAGGCCATAGCCGCAGCCTGCACAAAGCGGCTGTTCTTCGCCAGGCAAAAACCTACGCCGAGGCAGGCCACCGGGAAATCGTCATAACCGGCATTCACGTGGGCAACTACGGCAATGATCTGGATGAGACAACTGATATAGCCACACTCATTGAAACATTATGTCGCGAAACACCATCGGTGAGGTATCGACTTTCATCAATTGAACCGCTTGAAATAAGCGAGAAATTATTGACTCTGATGCAAGAACTCGGTAATTTTATGCCTCATCTTCATATTCCCTTGCAAAGTGGCGATGACGAGATTCTGGCACG
>JABDPQ010000573.1 GCA_013042695.1 Desulfobacterales bacterium
ACCGGTCGTATGTTCCGCCCTGCTGTTTTTCTGCCAGCAAACCAAGTTCAACTGAAAGAGGTATTTCATTCTTATCCAGCCGAGAACCAAGGAAGTTCCAGCTTTCCACTTCTGCATCGGGTGCATATCCGATCAGATACTTCTCTTGTATGTCACTGCTCATACCTCTTTTATGAAGATATGTTCTGGCTTTTTGAGCATGGGGTGACTGCATCAAATAGCGGCGAAATAACAGTGCTGCTTTCTTATTCACCTCAAACATCATTTTGCGGCGCTTTTGCAGCTCCTGCTGTTGAGCAGTTTGCGATTTCTGCGGAAGCTCAACATGAAACCGCTGGGCAAGCGTCTTTAAAGCGGCCGGAAAGTCGAGATGATGATACTTCATCATAAAGCTGAATACATCGCCGGACTCACCGCAGCCAAAACAGTAAAAAAACTGTTGTCCTCCATGAACGGAAAATGAAGGAGTTTTTTCCCCATGAAATGGACACAGACCAAGGTGGCGAACCCCGCTGCGCTTCAGGTTGACATGCTCTCCAATTATCTGGACGATGTCGGCCTGTTCTTTAATCTGTGCGGTAATCTCTTCCCAAGTATCAGAAAATGCCATGAAAACATCTATAAAAAAGGTGGGTGCTTCTCTTTGATGAACCCACTATACTAGGCTTTCTTTGTAACTGCCATGCATTTGCTATGAATTGTGGATCGTATACTGGCAGATAACGTCCTCGATCTGCAGCCAGGCTTCGATCTCAATATCTACCGTTAGCTTTTCCCGTTATCTGGCACATATCTGCGCTCAAATACAAAACGACAGGCGCAAGGTGAGTGGATTGCATAGAAAATAGCACAACGTTTTTATGCACCTTAGTAGAGGTCCAGACCATCGTCATATATATGATTTCACTGCGCACTTCCAGGCTGTCGGGCCGACATTCTCGTCTATATCCTGCATGATTAAGTGCTTAAAACGTCTGCCGCTCCGTATTATTACCTAATAAAAGTGATTCAAAATACCGATAAATCAATCAGATTAAATTTGAGACGCACGCGGTGATTGCTAATTTTACCTGATTTGGTTCTGGCGAAATCAGCCGTTTTTCTTGGTCGACTATTTGTGTTTCTCCTATTGAACCTATATAGTTGTAGTAGGTAGGGAACACACCTAATGGTGCCTGAAATTATTATCGAAATGCTCACCTATTAATGAATCTGCTCAGAAAGATACTCGTCGTGCGATCGAATCTCGATTCTGAAAATCTCGATTGCCAGCCACTCACAGACCGAGGCTTTCAGCTATTTGAAGCGGCTACTCCCCCCGATATTCGCTTGCAATGTAAACAACATGATTTTGACCTGATTATTACCGGTCCACCTGATAAAGAATCTGAAAATGGTTTTTCCCGCTATGGCTATCCTGAAAATGTACCTCTTCTTTGTATCGGACAGGAAAAGCTCAACAATTTCAGTATGCCAGGATTTATAAGCAGTTTTGCAACTCCGCCGGAAGCACATGAATTGTGCCGTCAGGCAGAATATCTTTCTTTGATCTGCAACTTGAATCGACAAAAAGTGAGCCACCATAAAAAGGCCCACCATTTATCAAAAAAACTTGAGCAGCAGCAGCAATCGATGAAGCAGCATCAAGAATTTCTCGATGTACTTGCTTCACGAGACGGACTTACTGGTCTGTTTAACAGAAGGCACCTTAACAAAGTATTGCTCGATGAGTTTGAGCAACGCTCAAAGAGACATCAAGAACTTTGTCTGCTCATCACTGATCTTGATTACTTCAATGAACTGAACAAGACATCAGGCCGCTCTTATGGTGATTTTGTATTGAACGATTTTGCCGCTAGGCTGACTATTAATACCCAACCGGAAGGGATCTGTTTTCGTTTCAGCGGAGAAGCATTTGTTGCTCTTCTCCCAAATGTAGCTCTCCTAGATGCCATAACAATCGCAGAGAAAATACGTACACACTTAATAGAGAAACCCTTTATCAGAGGAGTGGAGGAGCGACTTATTACCATTTCCGTGGGCATTGTCTCGCTTTTAGATCATCGACCTGATGATCCTGATGAATTCATTACCATGGCAGAACGTGCTTTGTTCCTGGCAAAATCAGAAGGGCGCGATCGGGTTGTCGCCTATCGTCCCGTAGCCGAAAATCCGCCCAATGCGTCGCACCAGTCCATCGTCTTTCTCAAAGAGACACTCACTAAAATATTTGAAAGGACCAGAACATCGGCAGTTTCATCATTGCAGCTTCTGGCAAAAGATATTGCCGGTGAAAAAAACAAGCATCATATCAGGAATGTTAAGACCTATGTTGAGTTGCTCGGTCAGCACATGAATTTGGCTGACCCGATCATTCAAACCTTTAAAAATGCCTTCACGCTCCATAGCTCCATCAGGTTTCTCCTGCATAACGAGATGATCAACAAAGTGGGAAAATTCTCACCTGGTGATCGGCAAATAATGAATGATTTTCCCTATAAGATTAATGAAATAACCCAACTTTTCGACTATTTTTCAAATGAGCGCGATGTGCTGCTTCACCATGGCGAGCGCTATGATGGCTCTGGCTACCCAGAAGGGCTCAAAGGCGCAGAAATTCCTCTCGGGGCAAGAATTTTTGGGATCGTTGATGCCCTGGCAGCGATGGGTGTTGACCGTCCCCACCGAAAGCGACTTGAACCCACTGAGATTATAGAAGAATTGACAAACGAAGCAGGCAAACAATTCGACCCATACTTGGTGATCAAAATACTTGAGATCATTAAGGCTCATCAACTTCTTGAGATCGATGCAGATAGCATCGATGTGTCGATTGAGAAAACCCACAACTCTTTTCCTGATTGTTCATTATGAGTATGGATGTGACCCATTCGATTATCAAACAAATAGATTCATTCCCGGCACTTCCGGTAACAGTTACACGAGT
>JABDPQ010000574.1 GCA_013042695.1 Desulfobacterales bacterium
ATTATTCCATGGAAGGGTTTAGAATACGGACTTTTTGAATCCAGCGGTTCAGAAATTCTCGACGCTTTTGCCTGGAAAAGTATCAATACATCACTTATTCCACTTGCTGCATCTCTTCTTTTTCTGCTGCGTCCCTGGAAATCCCATAAAAAAGCGAACTTGATTGATGCGATATTTTCACCTGCAAGCTTTCTTCTTACCTTGTTTGGGGCAGCTATCCTTAATGAGTCATTAGGCTATGGTGCAGCAATACAGCTTACCTTCTTTTTATTTATTTTTTCTCTCGCCCTGGCACGTATGGGGTTTATCCAGGGCGACCCGTTTATGACAACTGCGATTGTCCTGATCATGGCATCTATTGCAGTGTTTGTGCTCTTCCCCATTTCCACCATTTTTTCTAAAGTTGTGTTTCTAGAAGACGGCACCTTTACCCCAATGGCTTTCTATAAGAATGTCACCTCTTTTGGGGTTGCCCGCACATTACAAAACTCTTTGATGCTGGCTGTTGCAGTGGGCATCTCATCCACATTTCTCGGGTTATGCTTTTCGTTGTTTACCGTACGAATTACCAAACACTTTAAAGGGCTGGCTCGTGTCTTTTCCATGCTTCCCATTGTTACACCTCCATTTGTTATCGGGCTCTCTTTGATTCTTATTTTTGGTCGTAACGGTACGATTAATGATGGCTTGCTTGCCCTGTTTGGCAATGACGGTTTATTTATTGGTGCAGGCAATGAAGGCTGGTTTCAGCGTTCTGCCTACATTTATGGATTCTGGGGTGTTTTTTTAGCACAGACATTATCCTTTACACCGATCTGTTTTATGTTGCTCGTGGGGATGGTGTCCACTATTAACCCTGCCGTCGAAGAAGCCTCGGTTACGATGAGGGCGTCAAACTCACAGACATTTTATTACGTCACACTTCCCTTGCTTCGCCCCGGTATTGCCAATGCTTTTTTACTTGCGGTCATATCATCTCTGGCTGATTTTGGTAACCCGATGGTATTGGGTGGAGATTATGATGTCCTCGCCACTGAAATATATTTCAGTATTGTTGGTGCCCAACTTGACTATGCACGAGCATCAACACTTGGAATTCTGCTCCTGTCATTCTCATTATTAGCATTTATCATTCAGCGACAGTGGATAGGGAAAAAATCGTATGTGACAGTAACAGGCAAAGGATCAGGTGGTTATTTCCAAAAGCTGCCTGCCTGGGTAAGTGGAATAGCAACTTCTGTTTCCCTCTTCTGGATGCTGTTTACCGCTGTTTTGTACGGCAGCATTTTACTCGGCGGTTTTGTCGTTAACTGGGGAGCTGACTATACACCTACTCTGGCACATTATGAAGAGCTCTGGGCCAGGGGAATCGGTTATGGTGGCTGGCCCTCTTACCTTACCACTCTCAAGTTTGCCGCAATTGGCGCCCCTCTTACCGCACTCATGGGCCTTATGGTTGCCTATGTCACAACCCGTAAACGTTTTATCGGCAGAGGTGTGGTTGATTTCAGTGCTATGATCAGTTTTGCCATTCCCGGCACGGTAATTGGTATAAGTTATGTCCTGGCATTTAATACAGCCCCGATACTCATCAACGGCACTGCCATTATTATTGTCATCTCCTTTATTTTTAAAAATATGCCCGTCGGCATTCGCTCTGGTATATCAGCACTTTCACAAATTGACAAATCACTTGAAGAAGCATCACTTACCCAGCGAGCCAGTTCTATACGTACAATCTTTACTATTGTACTACCGCTGCTGCGACCAGCAATGATCTCTGCAATTGTATTTAGTTTTGTAAAATCTATGACCACGGTAAGTGCCATTATCTTTTTAGTTACAGCAGATACACAGGTTGCTACGACCTATATCATGGGGCGGGTAGAAGATGGTGACTACGGTCAGGCTGTTTCTTACGGCTCAGTTCTTATTGTGACAATGCTGATTGTCATTTTATTAGTTGAGAAGCTTGTAGGAAGATCAAGGATAGAGAGAGCATAAAGAAGCTCAGATCACATTAGGGAATTTATATGAAAAAACAAGAATCAAGCAGAGTACAGCTTCTCAATGTAGTGAAAAGCTTTGGTGATATAACCGTGCTGCATGGAATAGATCTTGACATACAGGCTGGAAGCCTTACCACCCTGCTCGGTCCTTCAGGCTGCGGAAAAACAACGATTTTACGCTTAATTGCCGGGCTTGAGCTACCAACATCGGGTCAGGTTTTTTTAGGAGATGAAGATGTCTCAGTTCTGTCCGCCAGCCAGCGTGATGTTGCCATGGTGTTTCAATCCTATGCCTTATTTCCTCATATGACAGTCGGACAAAATGTTGGATACGGGCTTAAAATGCAGAGGGTCGATAAAGAAATACGTCAGCAGCGCGTAAAAGAGGCTCTTGACTCAGTTGGTCTTGATGGATTCCAAGAACGCTATATCGACCAAATGTCAGGCGGTCAACAGCAGCGCGTTGCAGTCGCCAGAGCGTTAATCCTTGAACCGAAAGTGATGTTATTTGATGAACCACTCAGCAATCTGGACAGCAAACTGCGTCGCCAGATGCGTGAGGATATTCGTCGTTTACAGCAGGAATTGGGTGTTACTTCGGTGTATGTCACCCATGACCAGGATGAAGCATTGGCAGTCTCCGATGATGTTGTCGTTATGAAAGATGGCGAAATCGCCCAACAGGGTACTCCAAAGGAACTCTATCTACAACCCCACTCAAAATTTGTCGCGACTTTCATGGGTGATGCCAATATCGTTGAAGGTAAGGTAATTGCCGGAGGAGAAAAATCACTCCTGCGTATTGACGATGTTAAAATTGAAACTGATAAGCCTATGCCTACAGATTTCATCGACAAAACCATCGAAATTGCTATCCGTCCTGAAGCCTTATCACTCATATCCGAGGATGACAATGCTGCAGGGTTACCCTGCACTATTGTTACAAAAGCTTATATTGGTGCTGCCATTGAGTATTCTGTGAAGTGGAATGACCAAGATCTCTTTTTAGTTTCCGCTACAGGGAATCAGGAGTTTGCCATAGGGGCTGCTGCAAAAGTATTAATTACACCACCGGGAATTGCTCCTATTCCTGAATGATATCCGCAATAACACTTGATCCTTAAGGCTGGGACTCAGCAGGGAAGTCTGATGTCACTATTGCCACATCAAAGATACTGTTTTGTAAAATCCCCTCCAACTTTATACGACCAATGATCACCTACACGTCAGAGCATCATCGTAATTCGCTCTCTTGAAATATTTATATAACTATATATCTGTCACATAACCCCTCGATATTAAATATAATGCTATGATAATTGAACATTTAGCGATATGGGTAAAAGATTTGGAAGATATGAAGTCATTCTATCAAAAATATTTTGGTGCGAGAGCGAATAGAGGATACTTCAATAAGGACAAAGGGTTCTCATCCTATTTTTTGAGTTTTCAATCAGGAACCAGATTAGAAATTATGCATATGGCTACTATCCCTGATTCAAAAAATGACCCTATAAAACAAGCAATAGGTCTGATTCATCTGGCCTTTTCTGTAGGCTCAATAGAAAAAGTAAATAGCCTTACCCAACGGCTGAAGACGAACGGCTTCAAAGTACTGGACGGTCCAAGAAAAACCGGGGATGGTTATTATGAAAGTGCTGTTTTGGATCCCGAAAACAATCGAATCGAAATAACAATCTAATTCCGCAAAAAGGTGGTTATCAGTGTTTAATCTCCCAAAGGTGATAGTAGAGAGGCACTATTTATTTCACTGGAAGCCACAGCAAAGGCAAACGGCAAACGTTTTTAATTATGGCTTCACAACAGGTGAATAATCAATCACTCCCGTTGACCGGAAAAAAAACACGGCAACTGAATTTCACGTTAACATTACCATCTTAAAATTCTGTAAATCGTACCGAATTTAACATAGTACGTGTCTACTATGAGGTTAGCGTTTAATAGGGACTGGTTTGGCTGGTTTTGCTGGAGTTCGCACGTAAGAAACCAATCTTGCATGGTAAAGGTTGACCAATCAACCGCCGACTATGTATTACTATTATCAACAGAGCCACTTGCAAAATGCTCAACAAACAATCATTTTTATAGTATGTGACAAATGTTGAGGTTCTGCTTGATCTCTCATCACTAATTTTGACGGTCTTACCTCCCCATTTACGTAATATTGGAGTGCGCTATGGCAGCAATAACCAAAGACCAAGAATACATTGATAACCACGGAGGATACTGTCCGTATTGTCTCTCAAAAAATATTACCAAGAACGGTAACCCGTCTATCGGTGGCGGATCTATTAAAATCCCTAAGCGGTGTCTTACGTGTGACTATGAGTGGAGGGACCATTACGTACTGATTGGATACGAGGAAACGAAGGTGTAACGTATTGTGATTTAAAAGTTTGTTAAAACACGAAGAAGGTCAACCAGAGTATCTCAGTTTACAGCTATGGTTGCCGATGCTCGTGTTTTTATGCAGAGTAGCTTACCGTTTGTATTACATCATTAGCATCACCAACCGGTCGGGTTCTCTGCTGGTAATCGTATAATTCTGTTTGATTTTCTTAGATATAAATAGAGCCATGGATAAGCTGGAAAATATAGGGTATGGCGACTGGTTTCGCAATCAAGTTGATGTCGGCAAAATAGCTGTTCATGAGGTTGCCCGTGTCGTTGCAGTCCACAAAGACAGCTGCGTGATAACAAAGGGCGATGGAGACGTTTTTGCGGAATGTTCGGGAAATCTGCTCTATTTGTCAGTCTCTCCGTTTGATCTGCCAACGACCGGAGATTGGGTATATGCAAATTTTTATGACGATGACTCTCATGCAATCATCCATGGGGTGTTCCCAAGAAGAACCTTATTAAAACGAAAAACAGCCGGAAAACTGGTGGATTTTCAGCTCATAGCAGCAAACATCGATGTCGCCTTCATCATGCAATCCGTAGACGACAATTTCAATCTTAGAAGATTGGAACGATATCTGGCCATGGTAAACGAAAGCGAGATTACTCCAATAATATTAGTGAGTAAATGCGATCTTGTCGCATCCGATGAAGTCGGAGAAATAAAGAAGAATATTATGAGCATTGCCCCTCATATTACAGTATCGGCTTTTAGTAATTTGAACGGGGAAAATATCACTGCGATAAAAAGCTCTTTATTGCCAGGGAAGACGTATTGTCTGCTCGGTTCATCAGGAGTAGGTAAAACGACCCTGCTCAACAGCATCATCGGCAGTGAACAGTTCGAAACCAAAGCTGTCAGTAAAAAACAAAGTAAAGGAAGGCACACCACGACGAGCCGGGAACTTGTAAAGTTGGAAAATGGTGCATTGCTGATAGACACTCCGGGAATGAGGGAACTCGGAAATATATCTATTGATGCTGGTATTGATGAAACATTTTCGGAGATATTAGAACTGGCAGAGCACTGTCAATTCCGCGATTGCAACCATACCTATGAAAAGGGATGCGCACTATTGGCAGCAATAAAAGCCGGTGATCTGGATGAACAACGGTACAAAAACTATGTGAAAATGAAAAATGAATCGGCTTTCCATGATATGTCTTATTCCGAAAAAAGAAAGAAGGATAAGGCATTTGGAAAGATGGTTAAATCAGTCATGAAAAGTAAGAAACAACGATAACACCTAAGAAGAGCATATTCCGGCGGCGGCCAGCCAATGAATAAGATATTTTTTATCACAACAACAAATAGTTACTTGTAATTCGATACAAAGCCGTCACGGATTCAGGATGCTGTTATAATCAACCAATCTTCTTCTTTATATCAACGATGGGTGTGCCGTCCAGAATATCCAACCCCAATACCTCCAGATGATTGCCTTGAATTGCTAAAACTCTAAGTTCCGAAATCGCTATAGGGTTCGGCCTGGCTGGGCTGCGGGTGGCAAAAACTCCGCGAAGCTCCTTTGACATATCTCCTCGCGGATGAACCTTAAGAATATCCCTGGCCGCCTGGTGAAGCCAGAAAAGTACAACAATGGTTTGTCCGGAAACAATGCCATCGAGCGCTTCCTCATATTCAGGATAGATTTCCAGACTACCGACTCTTTCAGACTCACTATAATTTTTTGGCGCGTCCTCACGGTTGGAAATATCACCATGTAAAACGCCAATGATTTGTAATTTAGGTTGCTTTTCCATACAATTTCTCTCTCATAGAGTTAAGTTATCAGGTACTGCATCATTGTATTGACGATGCCAAATTCTGTCCAGAAATGAAATTTCATTTCTATCAAAATAGTCCACCATGATATAGTAGCGGTACATGAACAATATCATTGCAAATTTATGTACAATGAATAGTGGTGAAAATAGATGAACATACTACTTACCGACCACGAAGTGAGGTTGCTCGGCTGTCTGATCGAAAAAGAGATGGCAACACCTGACTATTACCCTCTGACGCTCAACGCCTTAGTAAATGCCTGTAACCAGAAATCCAACCGTAATCCGGTTGTCTCTTTTGACGAAGAAATAGTGCTCTATGGTTTGAACGGCTTGAAGGAGAGCAAGATGATCAGGCAGAGCAATGTAAGCCGGGTTCCCAAATACGAGCATATTTTTGCAAACGATTTGAAGTTGGTGGCAAGGGAAAAGGCGGTCATTTGCATCCTTATGTTGAGAGGGCCGCAAACCATAGGGGAAATTCGTGGCCGTACAGAACGCCTCTATTCTTTTCAAGATCTGGATGAGGTCCAGGAAACACTGTCTACCCTCGAAGATACGGAGCTGGTCAAGAAACTCCCCCGGCAACCCGGTCGCAAAGAATCTCGCTATACACATCTTTTAAGTGGAGAACCAGGTGAAAATATTGTTGAAGGCGTCGATGATCGACGGGAATCTGAAACGGTAATCCTGCGTAAAAAGAATGACCGCTCGGGTGACCTGCAGGAACAACTAGACTTACTGCGCCTGGATTTGCAAAACTTGAAGCTTGAATTTGAGACATTTAAATCGCAGTTTGAGTAGCACATAAAAGGTGAATTGTGATTGTAAGTGTGTTTTCGACAAGCTTGCTGAAAACAGCCAACTCCAACATGTGCTATAATCGTCGTCATTTAAATAATTTCAGGAAGACATCGCCTGGAGTGTGTCAAGAATATCCTGGTTGCTGAAATTGTCAGCTACAAATACTTGCCCCACCTTCACTGGGAGCACGAGTCGGATTGACTGGGCCAATCTTTTCTTATCTCGGCTCATCGCATCAAGTATTGCATGAGGTGAAAGAGTTGTTGGTATTCGATTGGGTAAACCAACCTTATGCAGAATTAAATTGATACGGTCTTTAAGATGGTGGTCGCAATATCCTAATCTTTCAGAAAGATCTGTAGCTGCAGCAAGCCCCATAGCGACGGCTTCGCCATGCCGCACACTATTATTACTTACTTTTTCTATGGCATGGGCAAACGTGTGGCCTATATTCAAATGTTTCCTTATACCTTCATCAAAGGGATCTTTCTGCACATAGGAAATTTTCACTTGAATAGCTTGAGCGACAAGTGTTTGAATCTCAGAATGAGACGAGTGGAGGGAATCAGTTTTTAAGGGCCAGCTTCCTTGTTCAACGTTTTCAAAAAGATCGGCATCTGCCAATAAACCGTGCTTAATGACCTCAGCCATACCAGAGACTAATTCCTCTGGAGGCAGCGTCATGAGCGTGGCCACATCTGCTAAAACCAGGGATGGTTGCTTGAAACTGCCGATTAAATTTTTTCCTTGGGGCAAATCAATACTATTTTTACCACCAATGCTGGTATCGGCCATGGCGAGCAGGCTGGTAGGACATTGCACTAAATTGACTCCACGCATAAAGGTGGCAGCAACAAATCCAGCAATATCACCAATGACACTGCCCCCCAGCGCAATTATTGTTCCAGATCGATCAAATCCTACCTCGAGGAGCTGATCATAGATAGTCTGCACGGTAGCCAATGTTTTTTGTTGGCTACCTCCCCGGATGGTGATGACGTGATCAACGGAACCACAGCTTTGTGCATACATTTTACCGACAACGGTGTCCGTAATCACGATCAACATGCCGTCGGTTCCCGCTAGTTGACGGGTAAAAGGTAAAATGCCGTTGCCAACAATAAATTCATATGGATGAGCCGGGATATCAATTGCAAAGTGTTTTTGGCTTTTTTGCATGAAATTGAATAAATTTTCTGTAATATCAGATGGCTGTGCATCATCTGTTGTCAGTTTCAGAAAACGCTGATAGCCTTTTTTTCTTTTCTGTAAAAGTTCTACAATTTGCTCGCTTGGATTGGGTACGTCCAGTAGTGGCCTTCGATGATCTTTGTCGCCTTCTAGGCGCGACAATATCTCTTGTGGGGTGGCGACCAAACAAAAAACCCTTCCATTGTCACTTAATGCTGCAACGTTAGAGGGGTCTAGCATCAAACGCCCTCCTGTCGAGATAACCAATCCTTCTCTTTGCCCCAGTTCTTTGGCGATGTTTGCTTCCATTTTACGAAAAGCGGACTCGCCCAAATTTGTAAAAATCTCCGGAATAGTAAGCCCTTGACGTTCTTCAATTAGTTGATCTGTATCAATAAACTCACGGTTCAACTTCTTGGCCAGCAATTTGCCTACAGTTGTTTTCCCTGTACCCATAAAGCCAGTAAAGATAATGTTTTTTTTGTCGTTGTTTTGCATAGTGTCGAATCGAAATTTAAGAGAAGAGGAAATGGCAATTTTTACTATTCTTATAAATACTACCTTAGTTTATTCAAAGCAATGTGAGGAGATATTTCTCAATGATTGACAACGATCTTGATGGCAATCTTCAAGTATATCACCAGTAGGAAAGCGCTCCGGCAAATATCTTTCCCATTTCTTCTTTAGTTATCTGTCTTGCGGCATTTTCGACAACCCGTCGTTGCTTCCAACCCTTGTCGGCAAGTGCGTCAAGGTCATCCGCCGTGTAGCCCACCCCCGACAGTCCGTTAGGCACCCCGATCGCCCGCATGATATTGATGAGACCATCCGCAAGGTTCTTGCCTGGCCAGCCTTCTGTGTAGTAATCCCGCACCAAGCCGGAAACGGCGTAGGACATGCCGTGAGGCATCAGTTCTGAAATAGAACTTTATTCTCCTGTATAGGATAGACCTGCGTTTCATATCTGTCAATAAAATAATTCAAGGCAGCTCTGTATCCAGTTGGTAATGGCTGGAAAATTATTTGAGTCAGTAAATAACAATTTAAAATTATTATGATTTATCGGAAATATGAGCGGTGAAGGATACGGTGCTGAGCCGAG
>JABDPQ010000575.1 GCA_013042695.1 Desulfobacterales bacterium
CGGTTAATCTGGCAAGTGCTTTGGCTCTTAGGCGAAAACGAATTCTCATTGTTGACTCCGATCCGCAAGGTAATGCCTCAAGTGGCGTTGGAATTTCGACGAAAAAACTCGACTCGCATCTTTATCACGCCTTCTGCAATAACACGCAAGTGCTTGATCTTGTTTACAAAACAGGGACAAAGAACCTTGAAATAGTGCCATCCAACATTGATCTCGTTGCAGCTGAGCTTGAGCTCATCAACCAGGAGGCAAGAGAGTATTTCCTGAAGAATATCCTTGCTCACGTGCGTAAAGATTATGACTATATTTTTATTGATTGTCCTCCTTCTCTTGGACTGCTTACCGTAAATGCACTTACCGCAGCGAACTCTGTGCTTATCCCCATGCAATGCGAATATTTTGCTATGGAGGGTCTCGCTCAGCTCATCAATTCCGTCCGCTCTGTAAAAAGGTCATTTAATAAAGATCTATATATTGAGGGATTGTTATTAACTATGTTCGACACCAGGAATAAACTATCCCATCAAGTTTCAGATGAGATATCCCGTCACTTTGGAAAACAAGTATTTAAAACAATAATCCCCAGGAACGTACGATTAAGTGAGTGCCCCAGTCACGGTCAAACAATCATGGAATATGACTTTAAATCGACAGGTTCGCAGGCTTATCGTTCCCTTGCTTTGGAGTTCCTGAAACGACGGAGGTGAAATTATCGTGGCTAAAACAACAGGTCTCGGCCAAGGCGTTGGAGCTCTTTTTGGTGATGCCGGTGATGAGCGATTTTTTGAGTGTGACGTAAACGCCATTCTTCCAAATAAGCATCAACCTCGTCACTTTTTCAATGATGAAGAGCTTGAAGAGCTTGCCAGCTCGATAAAGGAAAGAGGAGTCATTCAACCATTGATAATCTCAAAAGTATCTTCAGGCAAATATGAGCTCATTGCCGGGGAACGTCGTCTGCGTGCCGCAATAATCGCGGGATTGAGGACGGTGCCCGTTGTGGTCCAGGAAATCGAAGGTGAGGATTCTTTCCTTGAATTAGCATTGATAGAAAATATCCAGCGAACAAACCTCAATCCACTTGAGGAGGCCGAGGCCTATAAAAAGCTTATTGACCGTTTTGGCTACACACAAGAAGAAACCGCCAGAAAAATCGGCAGAAAGAGGTCAACAATAGCAAATACTCTGCGATTGCTCCTCCTTCCATCTTATGTAAAAGAAGATCTCTATGCCAAAATCTTATCAGAAGGCCATGCCCGAGCTTTGCTTCGATTGACGGATAACCCGTTAGCACTTAAAGATATTCGGGACCAGATTGTCCAAAAAAGGTTATCTGTCCGACAGGCTGAGCTTCTGATAAAAAAACTCAGCAAAACAGCTCCGTCAAAAAAAACAAACCGGCAGGAGAAACCAAAAGAAGGTGTACCAATATCTTATCAAAAGGCACTTGAAAACCAACTTACCAATACCCTGAATTCGAGAGTTCTTATAAACCAAAGTGGTAACAGAGGACGAATTGAGATAGAGTACTACTCTCTTGATGATCTTGAACGACTGGTTGGCATCGTCATGAATGGCAAGTTAGGTTAAATCACTCAATTTACGTAAATTACATGTAATCATGATTAAAAAATATATTATTACACTTTTGTTTATCTGTTTTTTTGTCATATTTTCGAGTTGTTATGCATTTTCAAAGATGGTCAGTGTGGCGGGAGAAAATGTCAATTTGCGTTCTGGACCGGGTCAAAATTACTCAGTGAGGTGGAAGTATGGTAGTGGGTTTCCGTTAAAGGAGCTTAAACATAAAGGTAGTTGGGTAATGGTTGAAGACTTTGAGGGTGATTCCGGCTGGCTGCACAAAAGTCTCGTTTCTCGAACAGGCCATATGATTGTCAAAGTCAACAAAAATAGTAATAAAAAAATTAACATCAGAAGTGGGCCAGGAACCAACTACAAAGTGGTCGGAAAAGCATACTATGGCGTCGTGTTCAGGACGGTCAAGCAGCAGCAAGGCTGGGCAAAAGTAAGACACGAGAGAGGACTCGAAGGATGGATTAAGCGTTCACTTCTTTGGGGGTTCTAGATCGACCGGACTTGATTAAATCAGCTGCTGGTGCCGAGAACAACCCAATACCGGAGGCATCCAGCCTCAATGACACATCTCTTTTTTCTTAAATGTCTGCTTGCAATGGCTATTAAGCTCGACAGACCAGCCAGGGGGCATTCTTCAGGTAGTGCAGTAATTAAAGTGCAGCGCAAACCACCTGATACTGAGTGCATGAAGGTTGTCGCGCAGACGGCCCGGCTG
>JABDPQ010000586.1 GCA_013042695.1 Desulfobacterales bacterium
CCCGGGGGTTGGATTGTCTTTGACGATCTGCAGTGGACATACATGAGCAAAATAAAAGAAGGAAAAAGAAAAACCGATGGTGTCTTTATGCTGGAAATGGGCCCTGACGAACTCAACCAGCCCCACATCGAACTGATATTCAAACTTCTCGTTATGCAGCATCCTCAGTATTCAAACTTCAAAGTGAAAGACAATTGGTGGGCCTGGGCTCAGAAAGCAGAAGGAGACAAAAACGTTGTTTTCGAGTACTCGGCAGGATATCTGAAGAAACGTTCCGACTGGGAAGCAAAAACAGGAAGAAAACATCGGGCGCCATTTGAACCGTTCGAGACATCGGCAACAAAACAATAATTCCGTAAGGCTACCAGTGTATCAGCAGGTCCTGATAAGTGAAGAAATTCCAAAAGATGTCCGCAGGAAAAAGATCTGGGCTAAACTTTTCAGTGAATCCTCATGCAGATCGCTATGGTGGTAATCAACCTAAAAATTACCGTAACCTTAAATTCTTGTGGCCACGAACTCAAGAAGGTATGAGCTCGTCAAGCATGCGTGCAATTTCTTCCTGGAAAGAACAAAAATATCACTGATGCAGGTGTCTCCGACATTTCAAATCGTTCTATTCAGCTGCAATTCTCTTGGCATATTCTTGCGTGTAGGCTTTGAACATGTCCATAATTTGGACCGTCACCTTGCCAGGTTTACCATTGCCGATCTGTTGATCATCTACCTGTATGACGGGTAAGATCTCCTTGTTAGAAGAGGTGACAAACACTTCATCTGCCCTGAAAAGTTCTTTTTTTGTCACTGACCGTAATGCTATCTTAAAAGACGAAGTCGTAATTTCCAAGACCACATCTCGAGTTATGCCGGGAAGTATATTCTCAGCAGGGGTCACAACGTTTCCATCGCTTACAACAAATAGATTTGAAGTCGTACCTTCCAGAATATTGTCATGACTATCCACATAAAGAGATTCTACAGCATGTTGTGCCTTGGCATCATCTAACGCCAGGATTGCCCGAATGTAGTCTATGCTTTTTGCTCCTGGAATGAAGCGAGTGATATCTTTTGTGATGATCTTCACACCCGCTGTATACCAATGGACCGGAAAGGTCTTCACCTCCGAAATCATCACCAGAAGTCGCGGCTGAGTTCCGGGAGTAATCGAATCATCACTGTCTCCACCGGTTATCAGCAGACGAATGTTGGACTCCAAGTAATCGTTTCTTCTCAAAGTCTCCTCGACAATATCCCTGATCTCCTGCAGACTCCAGGGACAACTCAGGCCGATCAAATGAGCAGAATTTCGCAATCTCTTAACGTGCGCTTTTAACTGAAACGGTCTGCCACCGTATGTTCTCATAAAGTCAAAAACGCCATATCCTCTTAAAACGGCAAGATCACTCACCGGCAAGACCGCTTCTGATGCCGACACGAATGTGCCATCAATATAGTAAATACCCATACTTTTAATTCCCTCTGCTTATTTGAGAATATTGTTGCACACCATTTACCGAAGGTACTTTAGCACAATTAGATTGTTATTCCTTAGGAATTTAATAAAAGGCAGCAGTGCTTGGCTCTACAAATTCAGCAGAAATAGGGCAAATTCATATATAACACTGCTACGACCTGAAAATTAAACGGAGCAGACTTCCATCACTCATGAAAGCAAATGAACGATATGAGTTCTCTGTTCTCACTAATCGGCTCAAAAAAGATGCTGTCAGCGTCAGATAGATTACAAAATATGCTTGTAAACAGGTTAGTATTGACAGGGTTAATTGCCGCATTACTATTTGACCTGTCAACTAAAAGGAGAGCAATAATGAGTTCTTGTCCGCTTGAATCTTTGAGTCGTCCCATCTATCTTGCGTCTCAAACCATGCGAAACTATGCCGAGCGTATACTCAAACCCTTTGACCTGACAAGTGAACAATTCCATCTACTCAAAAACACGAAGCATGGCCACGGTCTTTCACCAAGTATCCTGTGCGAACTCGTTGAAAAACGTCCGGCATAGATTACCCTCATTTTGGATAGGCTTGAAAGCAAAGGGATTGTTAAAACGTCACGGAGATTAGCATGATTGCAAAAATTACTGTCACCGGCCAATGGGGTCTTGTTTTTTTACTGCTCCATCTCAGCACTCTGGCCTTTGCAGCCGACGGGCCACCTGCCGCTAAAGTCCGAGTTGCCTCAGTCATCCAGCAAGATGTTGCACAAACCAGAACAGTGATAGGTGTACTCTATTATGATCGAATAAGTGAGATTTCAACTGAACTTGCAGGTCTCGTCGAGCGTGTCGAGGTAAAGCAGGGTGATATTGTCGCAAGAGGGGATGCACTTGTCAGGCTCAATACTGAAATTCTGGAAAAAGAGATTGCCTTCCAAAAATCGCGCATCGAGCGAACCGATCTGCGAATTGCCAATGCCAAGAAAAATTACTCTCGACTTGAACGACTCTATGATAAATCCGGTGTCAGTGAGAAGGAGTATGATGATGCTCTGTTTACGTATCAGGATGCTCAAAAAGAAAAACAAGCGACCGAAAATACATTGCAAAAATTATTGATTCAAAAAAAACGTAGTGTTATTTCAGCTCCATTTAATGGAATAATCCTTAACAAAAATGTTGATTCCGGCAGCTGGGTCCAGCCCGGAAAGGAGCTAGTAGCAATCGGCTCTCGTGAAGATCTTTTTGTCAGGACACCGATAGCAGAAACCACCCTTAAATTTATTGAGATTGGTCAGAAGGTGCCGGTAACCATAAACGCGTTCGATCAGCAAGTTGAGGGAACTGTCAGAGATATTGATCCTGTTGCAGACATGAAAACAAAAAATATATTCTTAAAAATAGCCATTCCCTCAATGCCTTTGGTTGCCCAGAATATGTCAGCATCCGTATCGGTGCCGGTGAGCTCGCGGCAAAAATTGAGTATTATTGATCGGGCCGCCTTGATTAAGTTTCAGGGTAAAGATTTTGTCTACACCATAAAAGAGGATAAAGCGGCAATTCTCCCTGTCAATATTGTCGCTTTTCTCGGAGATAAAGTCGGCGTCGATAACCCCTATATTGTACCGGGAATGAATCTCGTTGTTGAAGGAAATGAGCGACTTAGACCTGACCAGCCTGTGGTCGTTGCAGGAGAATAATAATGGATATTGTCCGCTACGCTCTCAATAAACCGGTAACGGTAATCGTTGCTATCATACTTATCGTCACCTTTGGCTTGATCGGATTGAATAATCTACCGGTACAGTTGACCCCAGATGTTGAAACTCCACAGATTACCGTACAGACCAGCTGGGGTGGAGCTACTCCTTACGAGATTGAAAAGGATCTAATTGAAAAGCAGGAAGAGGCCCTCAAAGGACTCCAGGGACTCACCAAAATGGAAAGCGCCAGCTATAACAACCTTGGTGAAATTACCCTGTCATTTGTTCTTGGTACCAATCTGGATGACGCCTTGTTGCGTGTTTCGAACAAGCTCAATGAAGTCTCTAACTACCCGGATAACGCCGATCGTCCCGTTATCGAAGCAGCAGGTGCCAATAGTTCGCCAGTTATCTGGATGATGCTGAAACCAAGCCCCGAAAATAAGACCCACATTAATCAATACCGTACTTTTTTTGAGGATAATGTTCGGCAGCATCTTGAACGAGTTAAAGGGGTCGGCTCTCTATTCGTCTTCGGAGGAACAGAAAATGAGCTTCACGTCGAACTTGACGTTTCTA
The DNA here is from genome assembly GCA_013042695.1 of Desulfobacterales bacterium. GTDB lineage: Bacteria > Desulfobacterota > Desulfobulbia > Desulfobulbales > Desulfocapsaceae > JABDPQ01. The sequence continues at coordinate 3,739 of JABDPQ010000586.1, forward strand.
AGATGGCTCAGCACAACGTCACCATTGACCAGATTGCAGGAACAATCACCAGTGCTAACTCGACGATATCAGCCGGAGTATTGGGGATCGGCCGGAAAAACTACCGCGTCCGTACCATAGGACAGTTTCAATCGCCCTATGAGGTACTTAATGCGGTCGTATTTGAGGATGGCCTGAAGCGGGTGTATCTGCGTGATCTGGTTACGGTCGGCCCAGGGTTTAAAAAAGAGACGGGGTCTGTACTGCACAATGGCGAGCAAATTATTGTCATTGGCGTTCGCAAAGAACCTGGCACCAACGTGCTCACCATGACAGAAAGTGTCGAGCGTGAAGTGGACCGGCTAAACAATGCTATGCTCAAAGATAAAAATCTCTATATCGATATGGTCTACGACCAGAGACCGTATATTAATAAGGCGATCAAACTGGTAAAACAAAATGTACTGATCGGCGGCCTGCTTGCCGTCAGTGTGCTGCTCACCTTCCTGCGCAGTATTCGCTCAACCCTGATCACCGCATTGGCCATTCCAATTTCGGTAATTGGCACCTTTGTCTTCCTCTGGTTGAGCAACCGAAGCCTCAATGTGGTCAGTCTCGCCGGGATTTCATTTGCGGTGGGTATGCTTGTCGATAATTCCATCGTTGTTCTGGAAAACATAGATCGCCACCGTAAAATGGGCAAACGAGCTTATAACGCTGCTCTTGATGGCGCCAAGGAGGTTCGGGGGGCTGTTTTTGCCTCCACGGCCACTACCGTCGCTGTTTTCCTGCCGGTTATTTTCATGCAGGAAGAGGCAGGACAACTATTTAGAGACATTGCTATAGCCATTACATTCTCGATAATGATCAGTTTTCTGGTATCGGTTTCGGTAATCCCCACGATGGTCAATATTTTTTATCGGCGAGATGAAGCTAAGAAAAAGAGTCGCAACAAACTGCAAAGATCTATCATCGGACCGTTTTTTGTAAATCTGCTGATGATGTGCTCCAATTTCTGTTTGAAAAACGCCTTTACTCGCCTGACCACTGTCATTGTCTTCACCTCGATTTCCATCGGCATCATCTTCTGGCTTAAACCTAGTGCAGAATATCTTCCTCAAGGCAACCGCAATCTGATTCTCAATATCTTGATACCACCGCCTGGCTACTCTGTTGAAAAACTTAAAAGTATTGGCGATTATATTTTTGACGAGGCTGACCCATACTTTATCGAAGATGGAAAAGATGGGGTTCCTCAAATAAAGGATATGTTTTTTGTCGGTGCTGACCGCTTCACATTATTCGGCGGGATTTCTAGCCATGAAACCAGAGCCAGGGAAATGATGCCGCTTTTCAACCGAATTATGAATTCTATACCAGGTATTTTTGGCGTTTCCTTACAAGCAGGCATCTTTGAGAGAGGCATCGGACAGGGCCGCACTGTGGAGGTTAATATATCCGGAGATGAAATAAACCCGATTGTCGAGGCAGCCAGAATGCTTTTCGGCGCCATCAATCAGCAACTTCCAGGTTCACAGGTCCGCCCCGTTCCTTCACTTGAAACAAGCTATCCAGAAATACGAGTCGTACCAAACAAGGAACGGTTGGTTGCAAATGGTTTGACGGAACGAGATCTGGGCACCTATGTGGACATCCTCATGGACGGGA
>JABDPQ010000587.1 GCA_013042695.1 Desulfobacterales bacterium
TCCGGGGGTGAGCAGCAGCGGGTTGCAATAGCCCGGGCTCTGGTCAAATCATCTCGGGTACTTTTCGCTGATGAGCCCACTGGCAGCCTGGATAAAGCAACCGGAGTGCAGATTATGGAACTCCTGACGAAGCTTCATCAGGAGGGGCTTTCAATAGTCATGGTCACCCATGAACCGACATACGCAATCCTGGCCCAGCGCAGGATAGAGATTGAAGATGGCAGAATCCTCCACTGATCCAGGTAGATCCGTCCGAATTGCCTGCAGAAAAAATCACTCATCTATATTCTCCTGAATTTATTCATATTCTAGGAGAACTGGGTTGTTTCACTGGGAGTAATATATCTTTTGCATTTGAATAATCCAGTTTCGTTAATACTATAATTCTATACCTCTTCAATTTTCAGATATTCGTTTTTTTACATATGACATGATCTTAACAGATGTTTATTGAAAATAGTGACTTATGCGTGGTAGACAAGGGATTGTTGTGCTGAGTAACAGTTTTTTTAGCTTTTTTGAAAATATTTTATTTATTTTTTTCACGTATCTCGGTAATATTCATTTTCGTAAAAGAACATTTATGCGCTGTTTGTTTTCTGTTTTGAAAATCTTTGAAGAGAGAAAACAGCATGTCATCAGAATTTTCTCCCAACCCTGCTGAGGCTGAAACTGCCTCCAGCCCCAAGCGTGTTAACGGACTCAGCAAAGTCGGACCAGCACAGGACCGACAAGAGCGAATCGAGAAGGTAATTCAAGCCAGAGGGTTTGTGACTATTGAGCTGCTGGCGCAAGAGTTCGCCGTTACTCCCCAGACCATTCGCCGCGATATAAATATACTTGCCGACAAGGGAAGCATCCAGCGTTATCACGGTGGAGCAGGCTTGCATTCAAGTACAGAGAATGTCGCTTATAACGACCGCAAGGTATTATGTTTTGAAGAAAAGAGCTCTATTGCCCGCATGGTGGCGAGCCATATACCCAACTCAACCTCTCTGTTTATCAATATCGGTACAACCACAGAAGCTGTCGCCAGGGAACTGATCGATCACAAGCGATTGCGGGCTATCACAAATAATCTTTATGTCGCTTCCATTCTCAGCGGCAACGATAATTTTGAAGTCATCATCGCCAGTGGACTGGTGCGCCCTCGTGACGGTGGTATCATTGGACCACTGACAATTGATTTTATCCAGCAATTTCGGGTCGATTACGGGATCATCGGTATCAGCGGCATTGAGCTTGATGGAACCCTGCTTGATTTTGATTATCGAGAGGTACGGGCTGCCCGGGCTATTATTGAGAATTCCCGTAAAGTCTTTCTGGTTGCAGACCATACCAAGATCGGCAGGAATGCCATGGTGCGTCTTGGCGGTGTCCATGAAATGGATGCACTTTTTACCGATCGGCAGCCTCCGGCTCAGCTTGTCGAGACGCTCAATGCTGCTGATGTCGAGTTGCATGTGGCGGCAGCGGAGCCTGCCGGGCTTGCTGCGCGGCAATGATAAAAGGCAGAAAAAGAGATTTACAGGAGAATTCGTACGGCAAAGAGATGTTCTATAAAGAAAAAGATAGTGTTTGACAAGGCAAGATTTTCACTTATGAAAACAATCGTTGACATTGTGAAAATAAGTGGATAGCGTGCGGATGCAGTATCCGCACAACCAATGTAGTACCCGCACAACCAACCGAGTACCCGCACAACCAACCACAACTCAAGGAGGTCTGCTTTATGCTAAAAAAGATTGCGGTAATCACAGCAGTAGCGGCGTTGAGCGTTCAAAACGTTTACGCTGGTATGGATGAGGCGAACAAATGGATTGACGAAGAGTTCCAGCCCTCGGCACTGTCGAAAAGTGATCAGCAAAAGGAAATGGAATGGTTCATCAATGCAGCTAAACCTTTCCAAGGAATGGAGATCAATGTACTGTCGGAAACTATTCCTACCCATGAATATGAATCGAAAACCCTGACCAAAGCATTTGAGGAAATTACCGGTATCAAGGTTAATCACCAGTTACTGGGCGAAGGTGAAGTGGTACAGGCGGTGCAGACCCAGATGCAGACCAAGCGTAACCTCTATGATGCCTATATCAATGATTCGGACTTGATTGGCACTCATTCACGCTTGCAGCTTGCCGTCAATCTGTCGGACTGGATGGCTGGCGAAGGGAAAGATGTCACCAATCCGGGTTTGGATGTTGACGATTTTATCGGCAAATCTTTCACTACAGGACCCGATGGCAAGCTCTATCAACTTCCTGATCAGCAGTTCGCTAATCTCTACTGGTTCCGCAAGGACTGGTTTGATCGTCCTGAACTGAAGGAAAAATTCAAAGCGAAATACGGCTATGAACTGGGTGTACCGGTTAACTGGTCTGCCTATGAAGATATTGCCGAATTCTTTACAGATGATGTCAAAGAAATTGATGGCGTCAAAGTCTATGGCCATATGGACTACGGTAAACGTGCTCCTGATCTTGGCTGGCGTATGACTGATGCATGGTTGTCCATGGCAGGTGCCGGCAGTAAGGGGCTACCTAACGGTGTCCCTGTTGATGAATGGGGAATTCGCATGGAAGAAGGCAGCTGTAACCCTGTAGGTGCATCTGTATCACGCGGTGGCGCTGCCAATGGCCCCGCAGCAGTATATGCGATTCGCAAATGGGATGAATGGCTGCGTAAATATGCTCCTGAAGGTGCAGCCAGCTACGATTTCTACCAGTCGCTTCCCGCACTGTCACAGGGAAATGTCGCCCAACAGATTTTCTGGTACACCGCATTTACGGCGTCCATGGTGGCACCTAAATCTGAAGGAAACAACACGGTTGATGACAGTGGTAACCCGCTGTGGCGCATGGCTCCGTCGCCTCATGGCCCCTACTGGGAGAAAGGACAGAAACTGGGTTATCAGGATGCTGGTTCCTGGACCCTGTTCAAGTCAACCCCGGTTGATCGCCGCAAGGCAGCATGGCTGTACTCACAGTTCGTGGTTTCCAAGACCGTGGATGTCAAGAAAAGCGATGTCGGTCTGACCTTCATCCGTGAGAGCACCGTCAACCATGAACATTTCACCAAACGTGCACCCAAACTAGGTGGTCTTATTGAGTTTTACCGTTCTCCGGACCGTGTTATGTGGTCACCTACCGGTGTAAATGTTCCTGACTATCCTAAGCTGGCACAAATCTGGTGGCAGCAGATCGGTGATGTAAACTCCGGTGCATTTACGCCGCAGGAAGCCATGGACCGGCTTGCAGGGGAAATGGATATAACTATGGGACGTATGCAAAAAGCCGATGAAAAAGCCAATACGTACGGTGGATGTGGTCCCAGGCTGAATGAAGAAATGGATCCTGCAGAGTGGCTGAACAAACCAGGCTCTCCCAAGGCCAAGCTGGCCAATGAAAAACCGCAAGGAGAGACTGTTAACTATGATGAACTCGTCAAGCGCTGGATGAAATAACCTGCCGGCGAGAAACTGACCAGAACTTCCGGGGCCTGCCTTAAAACAGGCCCTGGAACCCAAGAGAATTATTAGTGATCTAACTAGGTATTTGACATGCAGACGGATATAAGCGAACGACAGCGTTCGATCATCGAATTTATCCGAGAATACGGTACCGTGCAGGTGAATGACCTGTCAGCACATCTACAGGTTACCCCGCAAACCATACGGCGTGACCTGAATCAGTTATACGATATGGAACTGCTCGAACGCACTCATAGCGGAGCTGTCATCAAGGATAGCGATGAAAATATTGGGTATGGCACAAGACAGATTCTGATGGCTGATGAAAAAACTGCGATAGCCAGGCAGGCTGCCCAGATTATCTCAGACGATGCTTCAATGTTCATCAATCTTGGCACGACCACGGAGCGTGTAGCTGAATTCCTGGTGGATCGCAAAGGTATTCTGGTGGTCACGAATAATATCAACGTGGCGAGCACACTGTGGCCGTTCCGAAACATTGATGTGATGATTGCCGGCGGCAGGATTCGCCATGCTGATGGTGGTATTATCGGAACCGATACCGAAGAGTTTGTTGACAAGTTTGAACCTGATTATGCTATCATCGGTTGCTCAGCCATCGATGGCAGCGGCGAATTTTTTGATTATGACCTGCGTGAAGTACGTGTAACGCAGGCAATAATCAGGCAAGCTCGCAGCGTAATCCTTGTTGCTGATTCGATGAAGCTGGCACGCCGCGCCCCGGTCAGAGTCGGAACGCTTACTGATGTTGACATAATCGTTACCGATGCAGGTATGTCAAATGAGTTTGTTGATGTCTGCCGCCAGAACAATGTTGAAGTAAAAATTGCAAAACCTTCAGATTAGAATAAGCGAAGGGTACAATTAAATGACTATCGAACTAAGAGATGTCACGTTTCGGGTAGGTGCAGAAACCCATATCTATGAAACAAGTCTCATACTTGAACCAGGTGGGTTTAATATTCTGATAGGAACCACACTCAGTGGTAAAACCACCCTGATGCGATTAATGGCCGGTCTTGAGAAACCGACTACCGGAGAGATCTGGGCTAAGGGCAGTAACGTGACCGGCGCTGCGGTACAGAAGCGCAGCGTTGCAATGGTTTACCAGGCCTTCATTAATTATCCCAGTTTCACCGTCTACGACAATATCGCTTCGCCACTTAAAGTCGCTGGCCTGAGTAAAAAGCAAATCGACGAGCAGGTTCACCGATTTGCCGACCTGTTGCAACTCACTCCAATGCTCGACCGTCTGCCAAGAGAACTCTCCGGCGGTCAGCAACAAAGAACAGCACTTGCTCGGGCGCTGGTCAAGGGCGCTGATCTGGTATTATTGGACGAACCCCTGGCGAATCTTGATTATAAGCTGCGTGAAGAACTGCGTGATGAGTTGCCAAAATTGTTTGCCGATACAGGCGCAACTGTTGTGTACGCTACCACTGAACCGCTGGAAGCCCTCATGTTAGGTGGCCATACGGCAATACTCAAGCAAGGCCGTGTCGTTCAGTTTGACAGGACTTCGTCGAATTATCGCAAGCCGGCCACACTGGAAAGTGCCGAAGAATTCTCAGATCCGCCGATCAATACAGCTTCAATAGAAAAACAGGGAGACCAGGCGTATCTGGGTGAGACTGCTTCATGGAAAGTACCTGAAAAGCTGGCCGGTTTACCGGACGGCAACTACAAGATGGCTTTGCGACCTCACCATCTGTTGTCGGAAGGGGAGGGGATAAAAGTGGACGGTGTTGTCCAGATTGCTGAGATTAGCGGCTCTGATAGTATCATACGCATAAAAATCAATGAAAATATCTGGGTCAGTCAAACCAGTGGCATTCATTCTTTCGAGTTCGGTGAAAAGGCGACTTTTGTCTTTAATGCAAAGCATTGTCTCTATTTTGGGGGCGATGACAGGTTGATTGAACTCTAACTCAGACAGGTTGCATCCATGGCAAAAATAAGATTTAAAAATGTAAGGCATGCTTATCCGCCTCCCAAAGGGCAGGAACCGGTATATGCCTTAAAGGAGGTCAACCAGGTCTGGGAAGACGAAGGCGCCTATGCCCTGCTTGGCCCTTCAGGATGTGGCAAAACCACCTTGTTGAACACCATTTCCGGCCTGTTAACGCCATCCGAGGGTCAGATTTATTTTGACGGCCAGGATGTGACGGGCCTGCCCACCTCAGAAAGACAAATTGCCCAGGTGTTTCAGTTCCCGGTTGTCTACGATACCATGACCGTTTTTGACAATCTTGCTTTTCCATTACGCAACCGTGGAATGGATGAAACGGTGGTAAAACAACGCGTCGATCAGATAGCGGAAATGCTTGATTTGTCTGCCAACCTCCACAAACGTGCATCCGGACTGACCGCGGATGGCAAGCAGAAAATTTCTCTTGGACGTGGCCTGGTGCGCTCCGATGTCAATGCCATCCTGTTTGATGAACCATTAACGGTTATTGACCCGCACCTGAAATGGCAACTCCGTTCAAAACTGAAAGAACTACATCAACAGATCGGTGTGACTATGATTTATGTCACCCATGACCAGGTGGAAGCATTGACCTTTGCCGAGAGGGTAGTGGTTATGTATGACGGCACCGTGGTACAGGTAGGCACCCCGGTGGAATTATTTAATCAGCCCAAACATACGTTTGTCGGCTATTTCATAGGTTCCCCCGGCATGAATGTCCTACCCTGCAAAATCGACCAGGGTTTTCCTGTTTTCCATAACAATATCCTCACTACTCCGTCTCCGGTCGGCAGCGACTTGAGCGGCAAGCTCGAGGTTGGCATTCGGCCGGAATTTGTTGAGTTTGCCGATGAAGGTATTCCTGTTGTTATTGAAAAAGTTGAAGATCTTGGCCGCTATCAAGTGGTAACAGTGCTCCATGAATCCGATGTGATCAAGTTGATTGTCAATGAAGACCAGACCATCCCTTCGGAAAGCCCCATGATTCAATTTAATCCGGAGCAAACCATGGTGTACTGCGATGGTTGGTTTGTGGAGGGGGCGGATCATGAATAAAACCATAAATAATAAAGCCTGGTGGCTTGTCGTTCCTGTTTTGGTACTGGTGGCGTTCAACGCATTTATACCGCTGATGACAGTGGTCAATTATGCCTTTCAGGAAACTTTTGGCGACAATGTTTTTTTCTGGGAAGGTACAACCTGGTTTGAAGAGGTGCTGCGTTCACCCCGTTTTCATGCCTCCCTGATGAGGCAGCTTATATTTACCGGCATGATCATTGCTATCGAAGTGCCTCTTGGCATCGGTGTCGCCCTGACAATGCCCCGCAAAGGTCCCTGGGTGTCGGTCTGTCTGGTATTAATGGCTCTCCCCCTTTTGATTCCCTGGAATGTTGTTGGAGCCATGTGGAATATCTTTGCTCTTCCTGAGATCGGCCTGCTCGGCAATACATTGAATTCGATCGGTATTGACTACAACTTCACCAGGCAACCGGTAGCCGCATGGATGACGACGGTGGTCATGGATGTGTGGCACTGGACTTCGCTGATCGTGCTGCTGTGCTACGCCGGATTAAGTTCAATTCCTGATGACTATTACCAGGCCGCTCACATCGACGGAGCCAGCCGCTGGGCTATATTCCGCTACATCCAACTGCCGAAAATGAAGCGGGTACTGACCATCGCCATCCTGCTGCGATTCATGGATAGCTTCATGATCTATACCGAGCCGTTCGTGCTCACTGGCGGTGGACCTGGAAACACCACAACGTTCCTGTCGATCGACTTGGTCAAGATCGCGCTCGGTCAGTTTGACCTGGGTCCGGCAGCTGCAATGTCTCTGATTTACTTCCTTATGGTCCTGCTGATCTGCTGGGCGTTTTATACCATTATGATGCGTAACGAGGAGCAGTAACATGACCCATCCAAGAAAATGGCTTGTACCGACTCTGTATATTTTGTTTTTGATGTTACCGATTTACGGACTGGTCTCGATGTCATTTAAGACCACCGG
>JABDPQ010000598.1 GCA_013042695.1 Desulfobacterales bacterium
GAGCCCCTCGTGAATCAGCGCCTTGCCAATGCCCTGGCGCTGAAAGTCCGGATGCACGGATACCGGACCATACCAGCCCTTAGTGCCGTCAGACATGGTTACCGGAGAAAAAGCGATATGACCCACAACGCGATCATCAGCCTCGGCGACCAATGATATGTCCAGGGCATTTGCCGCTCTCAGCGCCTCTACGATGAATTGCTCGGTGTGCTTACTGATCTCCATCGATTCGAATGCGGCGATGGTGACCTCGGAGATGACGGTGATATCAGCGGGCTGCTCGTCGCGTATCAGGACATTTTGAATCGTCATTTCAGTTTTCTATAAGTGTGACTGTCGTTTGAGCTTAGCTGGAGCCGTAAAAAGGGGGCATAAAATCGAGGCCTGCCCCCTGTTATTCCGATACATAATCGCTCTGGTATTCTTCGGATGGCTCAAAAGACTGAACAATATCCAGATAAACCCCGTTCGGATCCTGGATACAAAAGTGTCGCTGACCCCAGTCCTCAGACCGCAACTCGAGCGCAATATCAAGCGCTTTCGAGTTAGCCATTGCGAAAGCGGCATCTGCATCTTCTACTTCCAGGCTGAAAATGACGCCTTCACCAAAGTATGGTTTCTGAAATATTGGTGGTTGAGTGGGTTGATCCGGCAACATAAAACCAACCTGAACGCCTGACTTCGTAACCAGGTGGATATACCAGTCACCCGAGAAGACAACATCAAAGCCAAGGTTCTCTGTGTAGAAGGATTTCGCTGCATCGAGGTCCTTAACGATGAATACGGGAAAAGAGCTTTTTGGTTCGATCATATTTGATACCTTCTTTTATAGACACCTTGTATTAATTTTTTTCTCCATGATGTAATCATCCATAAAATAGCCACCCCCAATATCCTTTTTCACTTCATCAACAGTGACAAAGCCACATTTCTGATACCATGAAATCGGGCCATCATTAAATCGATTCACCGTCAACCATAATGTGTTAATTCCCTCTAAACTGCATTTTCGTTCAACAAAATCAAGAATTGACTTGCCCACACCTGTCCCGCGTGCCGTGTTCCTTACGTAAATCTTGCTCAACATCAATCTCTTGTTACTGATGTCAGGAACCAATCCTGCATATCCAACCGCCTCATTATCAACCATTGCCAGATAGTATTCCCAACCACTATTAATCTGGGACGAAATGGCTTCAGCACTTTGGAATTTTCCGAGCATATATTCCACTTGTGATGCCCCAATTATCGGCGTGAAGTGTTGTGACCAAATCTCCTGTGCCAAACGCTCAACGACAGCGATATCACCTGGACTTGAAACATGGATTAGTTCAACAGACATAACCTTCTTCTATTGTATGCACAAGATTATTAAAAGGTTTCGGAGGTATTATTGCTTGACCAAATCTCCCAACTGGTCGAAATTTAATCCCTCCGAAACCTTTTATTCATTTTGAATGAATTGTCAGGCTCGTAAACCACCATATTCTCAAAGTCTAAACAGCAATATTATTAGTAAAACTGAAACGCAGCTAGAGACAGATGTTCTGAACAAATTTGATGCATTCCAGCGAGGTTCGAAATTACTGCGTGCCAATTTTAGCTCTGTTTCGTTCATTGCATCGACTTCGAAAGTTTGTAGTCTGTTATTTAATGGCAGGTGAATAATTATGGTCGGCAATTGGACTCCAAGAAGGTATGCAAGCGTAGCGATGGAGATAAGTGCAAAATCAAGCCCATGTAAACGCTCTATACCCCAAATTGCGGAGGTTATCAGTGAAATAGCCGAGCCAACCCAAACTATGATAAATACAGGTTGATTATTCTGGATAACGCGATCAGTAACCTGGAAAGCTCGAATAAAATCCCTGTCATTCAAACTTTTTATTCCTGGCATCACGACTATTGCATAAGCAAAAAGGAACCCCGCGACCAAAGAACATAAAAAAGCAGCCAGGATTAATGAAGTTTGAAATATGCCCATGGTTTCGTTCCGGCCATTCTTATTCCATATCGATAGAGCCTAACTGTAATTAGGGAATGAGAAAAGGTGTCGGAGGAATATTTCTTGACCAAATCCCAACTGATCGAAATTTAATCCCTCCGACACCTTTTAATCCGGTTTACCGGGACTGAGAGACCGCGGTATGTCACCTGGCATTTGTGACTATCTAACCAGCCTTTTTTTCCAGTATATAACTAAGTATCAGCAAGGTAGGTGGCCAGTGCCCAACATAAATACCCCAACGTTCACGATGAGCTTCCTCCATTACTGCGCGCATGGCAGGGTCGGAGATTGATGACATGACCTCAGGTCCAAGTGCAGGAGCGATGAACCACGCCAGCCAGGAAAATGGTATGGATAAAATACCTAACCAGAATAACACCTTAGATAATGATTTCATAAGTAGTAACCTCGAATTTAGACGTTTGTTTCCCGGAATTGCGCGAATGTGTTGAGCGAATGATTATATGCTAATTACAATAACAGGAGTCAGCCTGAACCACCCCTTTCATCGATAGCCACTTTCTGACTCATATTCTGCAATATATTCTTCAACAGGATTCGCCGTACCTGTTTCTATTAGTTCTCCTGTGTATTTGTTCACGATATATGGCGCATTCCCAACCAATGCGTCGACAATATTACCCGTCTTTAAATATTCTTTCGTTTGGTAGAAAAATACCCAGCCGTATTCTTTTTCGATAGTTTCAGCGTCAATGATCGCAAGCTCAACGGCCTGGCCGGCATGCGGGTCGTGCGTATTAATGCGCGCATACACAAGTTCTTTTGCTTCTTCTCTCGTTAACATCACTGTTCCGTTACTGACGTAATTGAAGGGGGAAACCAAAGTCTCGGGGGCAGGCCTTACATTTTACGTATATTATGTATGGCCTGATCCCATTTTGAGGCCCATTTTGTTTACTCTAAGGCATGATCCCATTTTGATTACTCTGACGCCAAATATTTGTTTTTCCTGACACCTTTTTCTATTCCCAATTCTACTACCCTCCGCTTTATGAAGATTTGTGAATACGTATATGCCCGTATTAGAC
>JABDPQ010000291.1 GCA_013042695.1 Desulfobacterales bacterium
CTCCAAGAGCGGCTTAAGAGCAGAGATCATCAATATATGAACGATGATTTACTGGCCAGCCAGGTAAATTCAATGGAAGAACCAAACGACGGGATAATTGTCGGCATTAGTCAAAGCCCGGAACAGATCACCGCAGAAATTATTAAACATTTAGACCCAAAAGAGAGATAACTATGAGCCAAGCAGCACAAATAGGGGTAGCCGGACTCGCCGTTATGGGTGAGAACCTGGTGATGAATATGGCCGATAAAGGATTCTCGGTTGCAGTGTATAATAGAACAACATCCAAAGTTGATGTCTTTCTCGCTGGGCGGGCCAAAGGCAAAACCATACGCGGCTTCCATACCGTAGCAGATTTTGTTGCCTCTCTTAAGCGGCCCCGCAAAATTATGATGATGCTCAAAGCCGGCGAAGTTGTCGACCAGTTCATCGACCAGCTTCTACCGCTGCTTGAAAAAGGCGACATCATCATTGACGGCGGTAACTCAAATTACCATGACACCATGAGACGGGTCGCAGCTGTCGAGAACCAGGGGCTACAATATATCGGCACCGGTGTGTCAGGCGGAGAGGAAGGGGCACTCAAAGGCCCGTCGATCATGCCAGGGGGAACATCATCTGCCTGGGCAGCTGTCGAACCGATTTTTACCGCCATATCTGCCAAAGTTGGAGACAACGAACCATGCTGCGCCTGGATGGGGAGTGGAGGCGCCGGTCATTTTGTCAAAATGGTGCACAATGGCATCGAATACGGTGACATGCAGCTTATCTGCGAATCCTATCATCTGATGAGAGAGCTGCTGGGTTTGCAGGCTGAAGAGATGCAGCCGATATTTGGAGACTGGAATAGAGGAGAATTGAGCAGCTACCTGATCGAAATAACTGCTGACATTCTTGCCTACAAGGACGATGGCGGTAACCCGCTGATTGACAGCATACTTGATACTGCCGGTCAAAAGGGAACCGGTAAATGGACCGTTAATGTCGCCCTGGAACACGGTATTCCTCTATCGTTGATCAGTGAGTCCGTTTTTGCCCGATGTCTCTCTGCATTAAAAGAAAGGCGGGTTGCAGCAAGCAAAATTCTCGATGGACCAACTCCTGTTTTCTCAGGAGATCAGTCAGCATTTCTAGCCACTCTTCAGCGCGCTCTCTATTGTGCCAAGATCATCTCCTATACTCAAGGGTTTGCCCTGATGCGACAAGCCTCTGATGAGTATGACTGGAATCTTGATTTTGGCTCAATTGCCAGAATCTGGCGCGGCGGTTGTATTATCCGTTCGGTATTTCTCGATAAAATTGCCCAAGCCTACAAGCAGGACCCAGAGCTGATGAATCTGTTGTTCGATACCTATTTCAGCAGCCAGGTCAATAAAACTCAAGCGGACCTCAGAAACATTGTCGCCACCGCAGCCACTCAGGGAGTCCCTGTACCAAGCCTGTCGGCTGCACTGGGCTATTTAGACGGCCTGCGTTCACCGAGACTGCCGGCTAACCTTCTGCAGGCACAACGGGACTACTTCGGTGCCCATACCTACGAACGGACCGATAAACCCCGTGGTCAATTTTTCCACACAGACTGGACCGGCACCGGTGGAAGCACAACCTCGAGCACCTACAATAGATAAAGAGCGGGTCCCACAGAAAATGGTGATGAAACTGGAAAAATACTCCTTTGGAACGGGTGATCGTTTCGGCCTTCAGGGCAGCGCCCAGCTTGCGGCAATACAGAAAGCTTCTGAAGAGGGTATAGATATCGCCATTGTCTGGAACAAATCATTCAGGGAACACACCATTGTCGGTACTACGCAACGTGATGTTCGCTCCGAAGCGGAAACGGCGATTCAGTCTGCTGGCTGGAGGGGCGGTTATTATGTTGATGCTGATCACATCGGGCTGGATAATGTTGACCAGTTCATTGATCACAGCGATTTCTTTACGCTTGATGTGGCAGACTTTATCGGCCAAAAAGCACCAGAAGAAGATCTTCGATTATTTGTGCACAGCCTCTCATCCTACACAGGCAGCATGACAATCGCCGGTCTTCAAGAGCCGCTTACTGTCTCCACTGATCAATTGCGATCAATTGGCGAGAAATATCTTCTTGCAATTCAGAAGGCTGCAACCATTTATCGTTACATAACCAGCAAGAAAGCTGAGAAAGCATTTATTACCGAAGTATCAATGGATGAGACCGAGGAAGCCCAGACTCCACAGGATCTGTTTTTTATTCTGGCAGCTATTGCTGAATACAAAATTCCACTTCAAACCATAGCCCCGAAGTTTACCGGTCGTTTCAATAAGGGAGTTGACTACCAGGGCGATGTTGAACAATTTAATCGACAGTTCAATGATGATGTCTGCGTAATCAGGCATGCCGTCGAACACTTTGGTTTACCTGAAAATTTGAAATTAAGTGTGCACAGCGGCAGCGACAAGTTCTCTATCTATCCCGGTATTCGCAATGCGCTGCAAACCCACGACGCTGGGGTACACGTAAAGACAGCTGGAACCACCTGGCTTGAGGAGTTGATCGGCTTGTCCGAATCCGGGGATGATGCCCTGGGTCTTGTCAAGCAGATTTACCGTGCGGCTTATGGACGCTATAGCGAATTGTGCGCGCCATACGCCTCCGTTATTGATATCGATCAAGCTCTGCTTCCGGACCCTGGAATAGTTGATTCCTGGGACGGCATGCACTTGGCCCGTGCTCTAAGGCACGATCAGCAATGCGCAGATTACGACCCCTATATCCGACAACTTCTGCATGTTTCTTACAAAGTTGCTGCAGAATTAACCACTTACTATACTGAAGCGATTACAGATAATAAGGTTGTTATTGCCACGCATGTAAGCGAAAATTTATACAAGCGTCACCTGAAACCATTATTTCTCTAATCAACAAAATCGTATTTTTCCAAGCAACAGAGAGGAGTATAGCAATGATCTACCAATTCCATCATGTCCATCTACTGTGCAGCGATCTACAGAACTCGATAGATTTTTTTACCGAGAATCTCGGGGCTGCAGTCGTCGAATATAAAAAATTCGGAGCGGCCGATGGCGCCACTTTGGATTTAAACGGCACTATGATCAATTTCAGGGTTGCCGCGGATAATGAAAAAGTCACCGCCGACACCTCAACTCCCGCTTACGGTTACCACCACATTGCGGTAAAAGTAGAGGATATTGATGCTGCCCACAAGGAGCTCTCTGACAAGGGTGTTGCCTGTATCAAGTCCCCTGTGGATGCCGGCAACAATCGCATTGCTTTCTTCAAAGGGCCTGATGATATCGTCTTTGAAGTGCTTCAGCCGATTTAAAAGAAACGAGCCCAAATAAAAAGAAGCAGGGTCAGAGAGTATGTTTTGCATGATCCTGGACCATAAGATTGCTCGATATATGATCTTTATGGTGGAAATTAACCATGCTGTTTTTTTATTAATCTATAGATG
>JABDPQ010000606.1 GCA_013042695.1 Desulfobacterales bacterium
AACTGCTTCTCCATGTGAAAACGATCGGCAAGTATCAGTATCGGCAACAAAAAATGCAGGGAATCTGCACGAGAGGTGACGAGAAACACAATGCTTGATCTTACATATGTTAGGATTTGCAGGCACACTAATACAGAACAGGTAGGAATACAAGCAAATATCTGCAAAATATTATACCTGAAATGAAATGTTTGCGGGCCTCATATCGTTGCAGAATGAACAACAGTTCTTTCTGAATGGCAGATGCGTTATAACGTGAAAACTATTTTAGCAATAAAGACCATTGATATCAATTACTTAAATAGATAAAATCACTATTTACAGCACCATGCCTGAGCAGGAGCAACACCTGAGCTGATCTCAATCGACCCAGGAGGCATCCCCCAGAACCATGCCCACCCTCACTTTACGGGGTGCAATTTCAACCCAATTCCAGTATGAAATAGGGCAACGCTGATTAGATAACTACTTTCTCATTGATAACGATTATATACGCAGTTGACCGGAGACGTCGGCGACATATACCTTGAAAAATAACGCCCCCATTTACTCATCGCGCACATATCAGCTTGCGGACTGGCATCTGCATCTCTATAAAAACGGTTCTAAGCGCTATGCAAAAGTCAGCTACCCGATCAGATGCGGCGTCTATAGTGAGTTAGAGACAGATGATTATATCTTTCACTTCAACCTCAACCATGAAATCATCCGCGCTTTTGGTAAAACAGAGCGTTGGCCGCATCCGCAGGAATGGCTTAAGCGAACAATTGGCAATGACTGGATCTATTACTCTACCGGTGGATACACAGGCGTATTCGAAACAACAGGAGAGTATTACCTACCCAATCTACCCTATCCAGCTAATAAATCTATCGGTGGAAATCCTTTTCTAAAAAAGGACGTAACTGCTCTGATACAAAAATGGCATCAAAAACTTCAAATCCTCCGTGCTGCTCAAAAATATGCTCCCCCAGAAGTGCTGGATTTTTTTTCTGCTGCAAACGACAACAACCCGGCAAAAATGGCCTCCAAGGCAGAGGAGCTGTTTGACATTTGCAGTGGTCGTATCTCTGTCTTACCGCCTGATACGCGGCATGTTGATTATAATGTCATTCCCTTGACCATCTCCCAGGGCTGTATGTATAAGTGCCGGTTTTGTCGGGTTAAAAATGATCATCCATTCACCTTGAAATCGCCAGAGGAGATCTCAGGGCAGATTTTACGATTGAAAGCCTTGTTTGGTGAAGACCTTGTTAATTATAATAGTGTATTTCTCGGAGAACACGATGCGCTGCAGGCTGACCCGGACCTGATATGTTTCAGCATCGAAGAAGCCCATAGACAATTAAACCTCTCCGATTCATATTTCGATGGCAGCAATACATTTTTATTTGGTTCGGTAGACTCGCTGCTTAATGCCCCTGATTGGCTGTTCAGGCAACTTGAAGAGCTCCCTGGGGCAAAATACATCAATATCGGTATCGAATCGGCCGACCAGGAGACACTGGACGCATTAGGTAAACCACTTTCCAGTAAAGAGAGCAGAGACGCATTCGACCGCCTTCAGCTTATCAACGACACCTTCGCAACTGTTGAAATTACAGCTAATTTTGTTATAGATGAGAGCCTGAATAAAAATCATTACCTATCTTTATTGTCGCTGATCAGGGATCGTTTTGAACGGCCAAAAACAAAAGGGTGCATCTATCTCTCCCCTTTACAGTTTGAAAATCCTTCACGGGAGAAACTGTTTGATTTTTATAAACTTAAAGTGGACAGTCGACTCCCATTGTTCCTCTACCTGATTCAGCGATTATGAGACAGCGTTAAGATCATTCTGCAAGCAATACGTTCCGGAGACAGTAATGAACGATTCAGCCCAGCTCAGAAAAGAAACCCTGGAAATTCGTGATCGGCTCAATAAGGAACAGCAGCGTGCAAAAAGCATGATTGCTTGCGACTTCCTGCTCTCTCTTGATGCTGTCAAAGATGCTCAGAACATCTTTATCTATGTTAATTTTCGCAGCGAAGTTGTAACACTGCAATGCATTAAAAGACTTCTGGAAGCAGGAAAACAGGTAACGGTCCCTCTTACCAGAGTAAAAGATAAACGTCTCGATATTATACAATTACTTGATCCTGATGCTGATCTGGTTCCAGGTTACTGCGGCATACCCGAACCCCGTGAAGAGCTTGTGGCGAGTCGTGCACGAGCTGCCAAACAACTTGACGTCATCGTGCTGCCCGGCTCAGTCTTTGATCTAAGGGGTGGTCGTTTTGGCTATGGCGGGGGCTACTACGACCGTTTATTATCGCAGGTTCCCCAGGCAGAACGAATAGCCCTCGCCTACGAACTGCAGATTGTCGATGAACTTCCTCTGCAGAAACATGATGAAATTCTCGATTGTATCGTTACTGAAAAGCGTATAATTTATGCTGCCAAACGCAACAGATGAGAAATCAGCTAACCGGAAACTGACAAATTCGAACTTTAATGAATAATATCAAAATTTTATTAAAATAAAGTCATCCCTACATCTTCCTTTTCAGCTGGTCTTGACATTTCCTTCACCCTTATTGATATAGTTCCATTCTTCTCATCCCCGGGCTTATGGAGCAGCTGATCGACCCAATTAATTAATTGTAAATTCAAACTATTGAAGAAGTACCTTTCTAAATATTGGACCCGCGTGAAGATCACTCAAAGAAATTCTCGACAATGATGAGAATCCAAGGCAATTGACTTTTATCAGTTCCACTTGTAGAGTCCATTCTGTTCTTTTTCTCAGGATGAAATATCCATGGAAACAACCGGTCTGATTAAGACTCCGGTTTTTTGAAACATATATACTGGCAGCCTCTGTAAAATAAGATAAGAGCGTTGCGAAAAGAACACGAACTGATGGTGTAGAAACGATTATGAACATACTTCTTGGATTATCTATCTTAGTCTGCCTGGTTGGGCTATTTCTGCGTTTTTCTGGTTGGTTTTCGAAAGGGATCCGGCTTCCAGAAACGCCAATCCCAGCTGCCAAGCGATTTGGGGCAGGAATGCAAAGCTTGTTCTCCACCCTGTTCAGCGAAAAACTTGTTACCGTCATCACAACTTTTTTCACTGATGTACTATTCCAGAAACGACTGCTCAGCCACAGCATTATGCGGTGGGTCGCACATACACTTATTTTTGCCGGATTTATTCTCTTGCTGTTCATGCATGGTTTGGGCATCGGGGTGAGTGAATTTTTCTTCAGCGACTATTATTCAACCCTGCAGCCTTATCTTTCATTGAGAAACCTTTTTGGCCTGATGGTTTTGACAGGGGTCATCATTGCGGTCTACAGGCGCCTTACCGACAAGCCCAAACGGGTAAAAAGCTATAGCAGCGATTGGGTTTCTCTTGCCCTGGTCGGTTTCATCATCTTATCGGGAATGTTGCTTGAGAGCAGCAAAATATCTTCAAATGCACTCTATCAGGAAATGGTCGAAGAGTATGGGGACGTTGCCGATGAATCTGAAGCCCTTGCACTTGAGACGTATTGGGCAGCAGAGCATGGCGTCTATTCCAGTAATGCGGTTAAACCGTACGATCCGGAACTGGTAGAACAAGGCAGAGAGATCAATGGAAACAGCTGTATCGAGTGCCATGCCCCAGCCAACGGTGCTTTCGTCAGTTTCTCCCTGGCCAAAATCATGGGGCCGCTTGCCGCTGCTTTGGGAGACAGCACCACGGTAAGCACCCTTAACTTCCTCCATCTTCTTACCTGCTTTGCCCTTCTTGCCTGGCTGCCGTTCAGCAAAATGTTTCATATCATTGCGGTGCCGGTGTCACTGTTGATTAACGGTGTGATGGGTTTCAAAAAACCAGCTGAAAATCTGGAAAATTCCCTGACCCGGCAGATGATAGGCCTTTCAGCATGCACACATTGTGGCTCCTGCAGTGAACTCTGTTCGTCACTGATGTTTTATGAATCCTTTCAAAATGATTTTATCCTGCCGTCGGAAAAGGTGCAGTTTTTAAAGAAAATTGCCGCGGGTGAAAAAGTAGATCAGGCTACCCTCAATCACCTGCAGAAGGGTCTCTATATCTGTACGAGCTGCGATCGCTGTTCAACTGTTTGTCCGTCTGGCATTAACCTGCGAGACATCTTCGTTAGTGCCCGTTATCATCTGTTGAATCAAGGGGTGCCCGAGACTTCCATCCTCAGCCACTTCTCTTTTCCGCTAGCCGTTGCCAAGAGTTATGTTGATGATCACCTGAAAGCCCTGAAAAGACTCGAAGAGCGTTTCAAGAATTCCTTTAAAAAGCTCTCTGACATGACAACACTCACCCTGGCCAAACCAGCATTGGTTGGCAACAACAGCTTCCAGGGCTGCTACTCATGCCAGCGCTGCACAAATATTTGTCCGGTCGTCCGCCTTTACGACAACCCTGCTGAGCAGCTGGACATGTTGCCGCACCAGATCATATTCAGCCTCGGCATAGGCAACAAAGAAATTGCCATGGGATCACGAATGATCTGGAGTTGCTCAACCTGTTATCTATGCCAGGAACATTGTCCGAATCAGGTCGAGTTGACCGACATTTTCTATAACCTTAAGAACGCTGCAATCAGCAAAATAGAGTCAGGGGGGAACGCATGAAACTCGCCTTCTTTCAGGGATGCAATATCCCGATCCGTATTGAGCAGTATGCTATTTCTGCTGAGGCAGTCTTACAGAAATTCGGGGTTCAGCTCGAAGTAATTCCCGAATTCACCTGTTGCGGCTACCCGGTACGCAATGTCGATGAAAAAGCCTATATCCTGCCATCGGTAAGAAACATGGCAATTGCCGAAAAAAAAGGTATGGACATCATGGTGTTCTGCAATTGCTGCTTTGCCAGTCTGCAGAAAGACAATCATGTTCTTGCCTTTGATCCGCAGCTGGCTGATGTTATCAACGAATTGCTCGGCAAAGAAGATCTCCGCTATAGCGGCAGTGTTACAATCAAGCATTTCCTTACAGTTCTGCACCAGGATATCGGTATTGAAACGATGAAAAAACAGCTCGTCAATAAATATACCGAACTCAACCTCTCAGTCATCCATGGCTG
>JABDPQ010000609.1 GCA_013042695.1 Desulfobacterales bacterium
GAGCCATAGAGGTTTTTGACATCCTCATAGACGTTTCTTTTTTCATCGTACCATGTCGATAGCTTATCTGTGCTTGTTCTTAGCGCCACCATCATTGAATTATTCCCGGCAAAAGGACTTGGCCATATTTCGTTTTCACCGGCTTGGCTCGCCGCCCACACATAATTTACCGCCTTGGCCTTCCAGAGTAATAAGCCCCCATCGATTACGACAAATATCCTCGCAGCATAATCATCAGATGACTTCAAATCTTTGTTGGTACTTACGAATCGATTTTCTATTCGCCAGCTCCAGTTCAAGTATGGATATTCCCTGATATCCACAGATGTTTTTTTTATCAAACAAGAGGCACTGCTGCTGCTTTCTGCCTTCAAGACCATTTTGTTCCGCAGCGTGGCTATAATATACGAAGTTTTACCGGAAAATACTTTTTCTGCCCACCCATCGAGGTCTGATTTCGAGAACTCTCCCACCAGGACCTGATTGCCACTGGCGCCACCAGCAAATAAGATAGCACCTACAATAAAGCATAAAACACCGAATACTCTATTCATACTATTTCAACAAAAGCCATAACTCCAAAGCAGAATCAACTTATTGAAATTAAATTGTTTTCTTTTTTCCAGGGAGCAGGACCCACTTTTTAGCATCGTGGTTTTTAGCGGTGTTTGAAGTACATCTTGCCAACCCAGATGGACACCGGGTGATCACGATATTCTTGTAAAAATGTCTTCGTTTCTGAATCGGGGATATCCTGCCACGGAAATGGGTGTTCAGGTGGCATCACCAACAAAGACAGCATTGAGGCAACCGATAAATCCGCACGGGTGAACTGATTGCCAACCAAATATTGTTCATTTCTAAGTTTTTGCTCGATATCATCTATCGCCGCATTAAAGGTGTTTCGAGCCCGCTCTACACTCTCGGGTGATTTCACATATACCTGATAGATCTTGTTGCGTAATACAGGAAAAATCGGACGAAACAACAACTGTTTCCACCAGACCATCGGATGTGTAAAGCAATGACGGATAAAATTTGGATATGCGAGTAATCCGAAATATAAAATCTGACGAATACTCTCCCCAAGTCTCTTGTCCATGGTGCGCTCAATTTCCAGACATTCCTGGCAATCTAACGTGTCAGTTGGCGTTAGTGGCCGGTCTCTAATTTTTTTTTCCAGATAATCAATAATTTCACTTGAGCCCTGCACCACTTCCTCGCCATTCAATAACACGGGAACAGAAGTGCCGGGTGCATACTTACGAATTGTTTTCAGATGAAGGCCAGGCATAATTGCCTGAGTCTGATATAGGACCTTTTTATAATCGAGTGCCCAGCGGGCTTTTTCGCAAAAGTGCGAGTGGGGAAATTCGAGCAGTTTCATAGACAGCCAGATTTGCTATCGATCGCATTGACGTTGCAAAGCAGTTTCAGTTCTTCACATGTACCAAGCTAAGAACTGTTTAAAGGAATACAATATCTCGGTGCATGAGAAGACATAACACGAACCTTGAATGTCTTAAAGTCCAGGTTTATATGTGACACAGCCAAGATCCTGATAATCAAAAGAAAAGTAACCGTCAGAAAAGCGCCATGAGACCGCTTAAGAAGGATATCTCCCAATTCAGATTGCGCTCAATCCATTTTTCTGTATTAATTCAGATCAGTAAGAGTTACATTTCTTCAACTTTATATGAATTCGGCTCATTTTTCTATGCTTAGACACCTCAAATTCTCCAGAATGGAGCTCGCTGGATCTCTTGGAGACCTGGGCACTCTTCTGCCCCTGGCAGTTGGCTTCATTATGATTAATGGTATGAACCCAACGGGAATATTTGTCTGCGTGGGCCTTTTTTATATTGCCTCTGGACTCTATTTCAAGGTTACCTGCCCTGTTGAACCGATGAAGGTGATCAGTGCGTATGCAATCGCCACCGGGGTTACGATTGCTCAAATTCAGGCGTCTTGTTTGTGGGTATTTCTTATACTCATTATCCTAGGCATTACGGGGTTTATTTCCATTATAGGACGCTATGTATCAACACCGGTAATTCGCGGGGTGCAGCTTACTGTAGGAATCCTGCTTCTCTCTCAGGGTCTCCATTTGATTATGGGTACGTCCACACTGCAGGCAATGCAGGAAGCAGCCGAACCTTACCTGATTATTCAAAACCTTGGCCCTGTTCCCGTAGGACTCATCCTTGGTTCTGTTTTAGGACTCATCACGCTTTTATTGCTTGATAACAGGCGTCTCCCAGCTGCTGTAGTGGTTGTCTGTATCGGTATTGCAGTGGGGATCTTCTTCGGAACTCACGAAGGCTGGTCTGAATTAAAGTTGGGTATCAACATTCCAGTACTGCTGCCTTATGGGCTGCCAACAATCGATGACTTCAGTATTGCCCTGCTTATCCTTGCGCTTCCCCAAATTCCGATGACTGTTGGAAACGCAGTGATTGCCAATGCAGATTTATCAGCCCAGTATTTCCCTCACGATGGCAAACGCGTCAGTTACAAAGCGTTATGCATCAGTATGGCCTTTGGTAATTTAGGAAGTTTTTTTCTCGGTGGAATGCCCCTTTGTCATGGTGCCGGGGGTCTTGCGTCACGGTACCGTTTTGGAGCTCGCACTGCTGGGTCTAACGTTATAATTGGCGGAATTTTTCTGTTTATGGGGCTTATTTTCGGAGCCCAGACAATCATTATAATCAATACATTACCATTATCTGTACTCGGAGTCCTCCTGGTCTTTGCGGGAACTCAACTCGCATTGACGATCCTCGATATAACCACCCGAAAAGATTTTTTTGTTATCTTGTTAATTCTTGGAATCACACTAGCCTCCAATCTGGCGGCCGGATTTCTCATCGGAATCATCGTTGCTCGATTATTAATGTGGGATAAACTGACAATATGAGGGTCCGTTTACTCTCGTTTCAATACAATTCATC
>JABDPQ010000611.1 GCA_013042695.1 Desulfobacterales bacterium
TCATTAGACAGCCAAAATGATTCAGCACCAGCATAAGTAACAGCAATGGTCGGATAATAGAGCATTGTCCTCTGCCTCATGTATAGAAATGCACAGAGCGCGAGATACGCAAATACAGTACAAACAATTATCAACGCTAATGATTTTACCATGACACGTCTATAAAATTGTTTTTCGTCGCCTCAATGTATCCTTCAACTAAGTATAATTAGTAATGTTTTGGTATTAACAAAATTGCCCTATACTTTTTTGTTACCAAATCGATCTCGATGGACAAACTCTTTGACTTCTCTTCTTTTAGGACCAGAGGGGGCGTGATCAGGGTATCCGAGCGGTAAAAGCGTCACGACCTCATATCCATCCGGTAACTGCAGCAGGCTTTTGACCTTGTCATGTTGAAATGCACCGACGATTACCGTCCCAAGCCCGAGGTTGTGAGCGGTCAAACATATAGTCTGGGTGAGTAAACCCATGTCATACATGAGCCAATCCCCAAATTTAGTTGATGGCTCCCCTTTGTAATACCCGGATTTTTGTATTGCAGCACATAGTGCCAAGGTGATTGGTGATTGTGCAACTACCAGAGTTGCTGGATTCTTAGGTGACAGCAGGGTCGACATTTCAGCTTTGAGCTCCGGTTCCTTGACAACGATGACCTCCCAACATTGTGAGTTGGCCCAGGATGGAGTCCAGCGTGCGGCTTCGAGTATATGAGCCAGCTTGTCCTCGTCGACTTGACGGTTTTCAAATCGCCTTATGCTTCTTCTTCCCGTGACAATGTCAAGAAAACGTTCCATTAGCATCACCCTTCTTAAACGAATGAGAGAAATGAAGTAAGTGGGAGACCCTCGTTGTTTTACTTATCTGCAACAAGTCTCTTGCCAAGACAGCTAACCTCATCTGTGCCGTAGCCATGTTTAAAATAAAAATCGGCAATTTTTTGATTTGATTTGCGCACCATGACATTTATTTTCGCACACCCGGTCTTTTTTATGCGCGCCTCAACTTCCTCGATCATTAACGAACCGAAACCTCTCTGCCGGTAATCTGGATCAACCGCCAGATAATATATCCAGCCACGATGTCCGTCATAACCTCCCATGACTGAGGCTATGAGTCTACTATTTATCAGTCCTACAAGAAACAGCTCTGGTTGATGTTTCTTCTTTCTATCTACATCACGAAGAGGATCATTCCACGCAACGGTCAGCTTACATCGATGCCATAATGAAACGACCGCAGAAACATCAGTATCCTGGAATTTTCTTATCTCCATATCTCGTTAATTGGCAATGAGCTCATTTTTGTCACTTCTTCTTTATCCTTCTTGCAGCAAGAGCTTCAATTGTATGTTTTACTTCTATTTTTGACTCACGCTTTTTCAATCCACCCCTGAGCTGCATGACACAGCCCGGACAGTCCGTCAGCAGCATTTCGGCACCGGTCGCCTCAACATTGTCGAGCTTTTTAGTTAATAGCTGCTGTGACAATTCTGGAAATTTTGCTGAATAGGTGCCGCCAAATCCGCAACACACCTCTTCCTCTGTAGCTTCCCTATAATCCATTCCAGCAGTGCGCATGAGGTTTCGCGGGGCATCGTGAACCCCAAGTCCACGACAAAGATGGCAGGGTGCATGAAAAGTTGTTTTCTTGCCATCACCGTCAAAATCATCTGCACTCACCTTGAGAACGTCATGTACGAAAGAGGACATATCAATTACTTTTGCGGTAAATTGTTCTATTTTCTCTCTGAGTTTTGGGTCATCTTCCAGAAGTACCGGATAATTATGCTTCAAGTGCGAGGCACAGGAAGCACATAGGGTGATAATATAATCAATATCTTCCTTTTCAAAAGCACGCAGGTTCTGTAAAGCGACATCTCGAGATGCTTTCATTTCACCCATCATCTGTACTGGCAGCCCACAACATGATTGTTTCATCGGAAAACTCATGTCAACATCATGGTCCGCGAAGAGTTCTACAGCTGCCTGCATCTGTTCTGGATAGACAAAGTCCTGCACACAGCCGGAAAAGAGGCCGACCTTATAGCGTGGATTGTCTATTTTAGGCCTAATTTTGGGCCAAAGATCACGAAATGGCTTTTCTGCAACAGTTGGAAGAGCCTTGAAATCATGTTCCCTAAAAAACATCATCGGCAGATGGCGCATAAAGCCATCGTCGCCTGCGACAGGTTTTTGGGCCCATTTAGCTGTTCGTAAAAGAGTGTGAAATAACTTTCTGTTCTTTAAAATTTTGCTCAGCAACAGGCTGGGAAGCGGATGGCCTTGCTCATCCTGGATTCTTGCCTGCACGCCCTTGATGAGACGCGGCAGATCAATCCCTCCAGCGCAGATATCCTTGCAGGCCTCACAATTAATACAGTTCTGGACAAGATTTTTAGCTTTGTCCGGCCCATGAAAAAAGTAGGTGAGGATCAAGCCGATAGCACCAATATAAATGTGCCCCATTTTATGTCCACCGACCAGTCGATACACCGGACAGACGTTGGCACACGCACCACAACGAACACATCGAAAAACCTGTGAAAACAACGGATCTTCGGCCATTTCCCTGCGGCCGTTATCGAGCATTACAAAGTGTATGTCTTTTTTATGATCAGCATTGATCTCACATTCGTTAGCGCCTGTTACCCAGGTTACATAGGAGGTAATCGACTGTCCGGTAGCATTTCTGGTTAAGACTTTCAAAATCTTCAGGGCATCTTCAATAGATGGAACCAGCTTGTCAATTCCCATCAAGGCAACATGGACACGCGGCAATGTGGTAACCAGACGAGCATTGCCCTCATTAGTCACCAAGCCGATAGCCCCGGTATTGGCGACCGCGAAATTTGCGCCGGTAATACCCATATCCGCCTCGGCAAACTTTTGTCGCAGTTCGCGGCGGGCCACTTTGACGAGTTTTTCGATATCCTCGGTCTGTTCAGAACCGGTGACATCAGAAAATAAATCCCGCACCTGGAAGCGTGACAAATGAATGGCAGGCATCACCATGTGGGAAGGTCCTTCATGACGCAGCTGGATAAT
>JABDPQ010000613.1 GCA_013042695.1 Desulfobacterales bacterium
GGACCTCCATCGTGGGCATCTCCATCGGTATTTTACCAGGGGCAGCCGGCAGTATTTCCGCATTTGTCTCGTATAACCAAGCTAAACGTGTAGCCAAGGACCCAGAAACATTTGGAAAAGGTAACCCACTCGGGGTGGCAGGTGCGGAATGCGGCAATGGCGCCGATAACGCTGCAGCCATGATTCCAGCGCTTACTCTGGGCATACCAGGAAGCGGCGTCGCCGCTGTGATTCTTGGTGGACTTCTGGTTCATGGTCTGCGGCCCGGTGCACAGCTTTTTAGAGATAATCCCGACGTTGTTTACGGATTCATGATCCAGATGCTGCTTACATCCATGATGTTGATATTCTTTGGTGGTCTCGTTGCCACGCGCCTTTTCGGTCAGGTTTTGAGACTACCCAAAGTACTGCTTGCCCCGCTGATTATCTCAATTACCGTCGTCGGTGTATATACCATCAGCAACAGTACTTTTGATTTGTACGTCATGCTGGGCCTTGGCCTGCTTGGTTATGCAATGGATAGGCTTAAGTATCCTACAGCCCCGGTCGTTCTCGGGCTGGTGCTGGGCCCCATGGCCGAACAGCAGCTCAGACTGGCAATGATCATCTCCCACGGTGACCCGCTGGCTCTTTTCTCAAGCACTGCAGCAAAGATCATCGTTTTCGGCATTATCGCCGTATTGTCTGTTCCGGCTATGCAGATGATCTTCAAACGCAAGAAGGTTTCATCAGCTTGATTGGAAATTATAAGATAACTGAGCCACTTGCAAAACGCCCTTTTCGTTCAAGCTCAACTGTTGAAAAACTTTATCTATCGATAACAGTCAAACATATACTCAGGGACTTTACTCTAATTGTTGAACATCAAAAAACCTGCTAATTGAGGCCCTGCATCACGTTATCAGGATGATGTTTTTTAGATGTGAACATTGCTCTCCACCATGATGATGAATCACCTGCAAGCATATGGTCGCTCCATACACAATGTGTCCAGGAATTGTTGAGATTCCAGATTTCCCTGCAGCGCAGCTTTTTTGAACCAACTTGCTGCTTCTCTATAGCTTTGCGTTACCCCCAGACCATCATAGTACATTGCTCCTAGTACCGACTGAGCGTCTGCATACCCTTTATTTGCTGCTTCTCTGAAATAACCTGCTGACTGTTGGAAGTCTTGTGAAACACCCTCACCCTCATGATACATTATTCCTAAGCCAAACAGAGCATTTAAGTCGTTTTGCACCGCCGCCTTTTTTAACCACGCAACTGCTTGCGTAAAGTCCTGTGGCACCCCTCTACCCCCGTAATACAGCATCCCTAAATTATACTGTGCTTCAGGGTCATTTTGATCAGCAGCCTTTCTTACCCAACTGGCTGCTTCCTCAAAATCCTGCCTCACCCCTTCTCCTCTATAGAACAGTGCGCCCATGCTAACCTGCGCGTCTATATACCCCTGCTCTGCGGCTTTTCTAAACCACTTTGCAGCTTCCCTGAAGTCTCTCGGGACCCCCATGCCGCCATAATAGATTACTCCCAGATTATATTGCGAATAAACGTCTCCTTGGTCAGCAGAAGATTTGAGCATACTGATGTGATGGGTCGGGAAAACTATTGTGGGGGTAAATAATGTGGCGATTGAGATGATGACCAATATAACCAACCATTGCGGTAATGTGATATTCATTTGCCTTCCTCCTGCTTGAGGAATTGAATGAATCTAACCTGCTTGTCCTAACAATTAGATTATACAAAAATTATATGAATAATATGACCATTAGCAACGCCACAAAGTGGCAGTTGATTGGCGATAAATTAATTGTGCGAGCCAGGTTTATTGCGGCCTTTATTTTCCCCCGTTCAGAAATAAAACTTTGCCGTCAAACACTGTTTCCAATGATGTTTTCTGTGTCGTTTCTTGACTCTGATTTATGAAATGTCATAAACTGCCTGTATTGTTATCTCTAAAATACACGCCAACGAGAGGAAATGAGTTCTAAATTAATACGAGCAGTAAAATCTAGATGGGATAAAAGCAGTATTATCCATCAAAAAGCCCTGGTTATTCGCTTTATAGAAATTTATGGCTCAATCCACAGCAAAGGAGATTGGCTACAGTATCTTGCCACCGAGTTCAATCTCAGTGATAAC
>JABDPQ010000614.1 GCA_013042695.1 Desulfobacterales bacterium
GGCCTAAGCCACAGCGACTTAAGCCCTTGATATCTTTGGTAGCGGGGGAGGGATTTGAACCCCCGCCCTTCGGGTTATGAGCCCGACGAGCTACCGAACTGCTCCACCCCGCGTCGCGATCTCTCTATTTAACATAACAGGGAGATCTGTCAATCGTTTTGTTCCGGCACGGTTGTGTTGTCAGGTGTGGTGAGTGAGCGTAATTTTTCCATAATCTCTTCTGGTAACTTGGTAAGTTTACCCACTTGGTTGACAGCAGCATGAATGGTGTAACCTTTTACTAAAAGGGTTGGTTTTATCCGGGTGTCATCCTGCCTGATGATGCGGTAGTTGAATTGGCAGGTATACTTGCGAAGATTACAGACCTCAGTCTCAATGGTCAGTAAATCGTCATAAAATGCAGACGCTTTGTAACGGGCAAAACATTCTGTGACCGGCATGATGAGTCCAATCGCCTCGATCTCGCGATAGGAGCAGACCCACTGCCTCATCAGTTCAGTTCTTGCCTTTTCAAAGTAACGCAAAAAATGAGCGTAGTAGACCACTCCCCCTGCATCAGTATCGCCATATAGAACCCTGCAGGAGGTGGTGAAAACCCGTTTATTCTTCATAGTCTGTATCGATCGTGATCAGTTCAGTTTTTCTGCAGAAGATTGTTAAGGAGTCTGCAACCCTCGATTTTTATGTAGCTCGTTGGTGGTTGATCTAAAATCTTCTCGTCAAACTTCTGTCCTGAACCGGGAGAAGTTTCTCGAGAGTCGTAAAGTATAGCTGGGACAGGCTCAGAGGTATGAGTCTGGAGAGCGAGTGGGGTGAAATGGTCCATGGTTATCACAGCCCGAAACGATTCGCCGCGTTCTCTTAGGGTTCTGGTGATGGGGGCAACAATTTTGGCATCGAAATCTTCAATTGCCTGAATTTTGTGATCAAGTCGTGCCTGATGTCCTGCTTCATCAGGAGCTTCAAGGTGAACAAAGACAAAATCCTGTGTTTCAAGAGCACGCAATGCAGCATCGGCTTTTCCTTTATAATTGGTGTCAATATATCCGGTTGCACCTTCAACCCGGGCGACTGAAAGCCCGGTGCATATTCCCAGGCCATTGAGCAGATCCACCGCTGAGATCATTGTACCGCTAATGCCAAAACGATTGGCAAAACTCGGCAGTACCGGCATCTTCCCTTTGCCCCACGGCCATATACCGTTTGCCGGTTGCAATCCTTTTTTCCTGCGAGAGATGTTGACCGGATGATCCTGTAGCACCGTTTGGGCCTGCAATAGCAGATCCCTCCAACCAGGGGTGCGAAGATAGGTTTGCCAGGCTTTGCTGACATCTTTTCCAATAAAGTCGTGTGGCGGAACTGTTGCAAATTCCAGTACCGGATCCTTTACGAGCAAGAGGTGCCGATAGCTGATCCCGGCATGAAAATGAAATCGTTCACTGCCGCACTTATTTTCCAGCGTATCAATAAGTGCTGCCGCTTCTTCGGAACTGATATGGCCAGAAGAGAAGTCTACCATAGACACGTGGTCAGCGGACTGATATTCCAGGGTTACCAGATTGCAGCGAAATGCTGTTTCATCGGCAGCAATTGTAACTCCCATACTTGCAGCTTCAAGGGGGGCTCTGCCGGTATAATATGTTTGCGGGTCATATCCGAGCAAGGACATATTGGCAACGTCACTTCCTGGAAGAAACCCGGGGGGAACGGTCTGAGCAACAAACAGGGTGCCCTTGCTGCATAGTTCATCCATTGCAGGAGTTCGTGCAACCTGCAGAGGCGTTTTGTGGCCGATTTCGGGTACTGGATGGTCACCCATGCCATCGCCGACCAGGACGAGATATTTCATTAATAATCCGCTTTGACTACCATTATTCGTCCTCAATCAGGACGCGGACTTTGACCGTTGGTTCTGTACAGGCATCCAGCGCATCGATCTCTTCCACCGCTTTTTCGACGCTATCTTCAAGTGCTTCGTGGATTCTGAAGACAACATGTACCGGCTCACC
>JABDPQ010000621.1 GCA_013042695.1 Desulfobacterales bacterium
GGGGTCGGCTTCATCGCCATGGGCCATATTATCAGCGCCTTATATCGCAATGCCACTGTCATCGCACTGATCCGAAACGAATACCGTAAAAATATGTTGATCGCAATGGGTGTTGAGCACTTCGTAAACCCGGATGATGAAGACTGGCTGGAACAGGTCATGGCGCTCACCTACGAAGGACAAGGGGTTGACCATGCTGTCGACGGCTCCGGTGTGACCTATTACCAGGAGAAACTGATGGCGGCGACGCGTATCTACGGTACCATCAATTTCAGTGGACACACTCCGGGGGCCAAATTGTCGCTGAGTCCACTGCATAACATTATTGATCCCGCACACCAAATGGTGGGTCAACACGATGTTCGGACCAAAGATCGCGAGGGACTGGTTCGGGCTCTTCTCAACAAGGGGGTGCAGCGCGGTATAGATGCCATGGTAACCCACGAGTTTCCGATGTCACAAGCCGGCGAAGCCTTTGAGGTGCAGGTTAGCAAGAAGTGTGGCAAGGTCTACCTCTATCCACAACAATAGAAACATTCAACAAGGCTCCACCTGAATGATGGAGATGGAGCCTTAATGAGCAATAAGTGCTTGCTTAATACGAATTATCCTAGCGAAATGGCGATCGTAGATCGGACTATCCCTGGTAATTGCCAAGAGAAGATATTCCAGGCAGGGTGTCAGGGGATTCCTCAGGACAGGGAATCTCACTGAGCTCAATAATGTTGCCAAAAGGATCTCGAGCGTAAACCACATAACCGTTGTTATCACTGCCGACTGGTTGGCCGAGGATCTGTCCGCCCAGTTTCAGTAGTCGCTGGTATTCTGCTCGAGCGTCGTCGACATAGAAAGCGATATGACGGATGCCCGGTTCGTGGGCGCCGAGCTTATCTGGCCCTTCAAACCTCTGGGACGGAGAGGTGAATTCAAAAAGCTCTAGATAGCAGTTGTGCCCCTTCATCAGACATCCCTTGGCTGCCGAATTTTTCAGACCAATGCCCTGGTCATAGTCCGGACTTGGTTTTTCCCATGACTCATGGCTAATGACTTCAAATCCGAACATCCGGCGATAAAAATCAATCGCTTTTTCCAGGTTCGGTACAACAATACCTGGGTGGGCAAAAGCGAGAATCATCGATTTTCTCCCATAAATAAAAGTTGCATTTCGTTACGTTTAATCATACCAGACAATTCTACCATCTTCGGTTACCTTCTGTGGGATGGCTTTCGGATCATGGTTTGACCAATATTTTCAAGGCGTCGCTCGAGGACAGTAAGCGCTGCATGCCCTGCGTTTCGATATCTTTCAGATCGACAATACCTGTGAGAAAAACATCTGTACGTATTTTCCCCATGGCCACGTCATCTAAAACCTGGGCAAATTCCTTCTCACTGTAGCACATTGAGCCGCGCAATACGGCCTCTTTGAGGATAAAGCTGAGCGGATTGATTGGTGTATCCTGCTCGATTACTCCAATAGAAATCATCTGGCCGCCGGTCCTCAAATACTCAACCGCACTCGAAAAAACCTTTGATACCCCGGTACATTCGTAGACGACAGCAGCCCCTTCTCCGCCGGTCTCACCCTGAACTTTGCTGACCAGTGCTGCCCCTTCAGTGCTTGGATCAAGCACCAGGTCTGCACCCAGCTGAACGGCCAGTTCGCCCCGAACTGCAGAAATCTCAACAACGATGATTTTATCCGCACCTATCAGTTTCAGATATTGGACAACCGCCAGTCCAATCGGGCCGCAGCCGAGTACCACGGCACAATCACCCGATTTTATATGCGATTGACGCACCGCATGAAAAGCTGTTGCCAGCGGTTCAATCAAAGCGGCTTCGGCAAAACTCATCGTTTCTGGAATTTTGTATAAGGCGTGTTCCGGGCGAGCGATTCTAACAAATTCTGCAAAAGCGCCGGGCCGCTCCAGAGAGTTGCCGATATTGAGCTCGTCACAGGCGTTGTCATGCCCCCGCAAACAATTAAGGCAAGTGCCGCACCCAGGGGCCGGATGCACGGCAACCCGATCACCTACTTTGACATGGTCGACCGAACTGCCGACTTCAGCAGCAACTCCGGCGCATTCATGACCGAAGATCGTCCCGACCGGGCAGAGTCCTGGGTGTAAATAAGCATGTAGGTCGGTCCCGCATATACCGCAAAGCTCGACCTTGACCAAAACTTCGTTGGCTGAGATGGCAGGTTTTTCGACCTGTTGAACCGTAATGCTTTTTTCGCCAGAGAGAACCGCTGCGTACATATCGCCACCCTTCGAAAATGTTTAATCAAGTTGCTGCAGATCGTACCACACAGTACAGCAGCAGTAGTATAAATTGTTGATCTTGATTCGTCAGAATCCAGGCTTCCAATCTGAAAATTATGATTTGCCGTGACCCGCGAAATCATAAAAAAGCGCAGAGAAAATAATGTTTAACCTACAAACCGATCCTTTAAGTAAACGACATTGAGCTATGATTGAGTGGCTGCAAAATAAGTGCCACAAGACCTCCTATGCAAAAGAATTGTATTTTAAGGAATTTAGCTCAATTCTTAGTTTTCGGACTCAGAGTGAGACAACCGAGGCATTTTCATTTATGAAAACTGCCTCGGCTGCTCCTTTATTGAGAACATTGTCTAAGGGATGTCGAGCAAGAGAACGGTTCCATTTACGCTTATCAATAACCGATGGCTGGTCACACCCACCTCATTAATGAACATCGAATAGGACAAAATCCGAGAGTTGAAAATTTCTTGATTCTGGTTAGTTAGTGCTGGAGAATTCGCTTACCATCTGCACTAATGTTTCTGTTTCGTCAATATGAACCCAGTGACCGGCGCCCTTGACGGTTTTCACGTCGGACAAAGGGAAGAGTTTGTTTATCATGGCCAGATCGGCCGATGTGATGAAGTCGGAATGTTCACCTTTTAGAAAGAGCGTTGGCTTCCTGAAAATATGGGTTGGGGAGATTCCTCTCAATATTTTTTCTAAGCTTGCGGAAATGGTCTTAAGGTTGATCTTCCAGGTAAAGTTCCGTTGCTCGTCGCGTA
Source organism: Desulfobacterales bacterium (assembly GCA_013042695.1). Taxonomy (GTDB): domain Bacteria; phylum Desulfobacterota; class Desulfobulbia; order Desulfobulbales; family Desulfocapsaceae; genus JABDPQ01. Next base: position 3,053 of record JABDPQ010000621.1, read on the forward strand.
CCAGGTTGGTGAGCAGAAAATACCTCACCTCGATGGATGGAATTGCTGGTGCAAGGGCTTTGTGGACATCTTGTTGCCGACTGCATGTGCTCAGATCCAGATCCACCAAGGCCTCGACCAGCGACCTTTGACCTTCTCTATAGGAGCGAGGGGCAATGTCCACCACAATCAATTTGCTTACTTTTTCAGGGTGGGTTTGGGCAAATGTCATGGCAACCTTGCCCCCCATGGAGTGACCCAGCACAATAGCCTTGACTATCCCCATGCGAATCATGAATGCATTGAGGTCGCCAGCCATGCACTCTAAGTCGAATTTGGCGGAGTGAGGAGAGTCACCGTGGTTACGAAGATCCAGAGCGTAAACAGAATAAACTTGAGCCAATTGCATGCAGATATTAGCCCAGTTGTTATGTGAGCCGAAAAGGCCATGCAGAACAATCAACGGCTTTCCGGAGCCATATTTTTTGTAATTCAACGGGATGGATTGATCACCTTCAAGTACAGTAAAATGCTGCATTTTATGTTTCATATTCATGGTTGATGAACTCGTTAAAACCCTGGACATGGCTAAGTAAAAATTTTGATACACAAGGAGTGGCCATTTTTTTGTTGCAAAACAATACATATGGTATGTTGAGCAGCACAAAAATGTTCACGACGCAGGAGATCGAACTTTTTACGACGCCATATGGTTATCAATTCTTCAGCCCTGTCCTTCGCAACAATTATCCCATGGCAAATATGTGGTAATACATCATGCTCTGTGCGGTAATTAAATACTGACTCTTTAGAGCATACGATTTCGAATACCTAGTGTCATAATTGATTCTTCGCCAGAAACGTGTCAATGACAACACTGTCGAGCCATTTCACCTACAGCCCTGAGATTTTCTCAGTCAACATCGGTACAATCTGGGTCAGGTCGGCTACGACAAGGACATCTGCTACGTCACAGATGGGGGCATCCTTATCGGTATTGATCGCGACGACGAACTCAGATTTCTTCATCCCGGCCAGATGCTGTATCGCTCCGGAGATACCGCAGGCAACGTAGAGTTTCGGGGCAACCGTCTGTCCCGTGGTACCAACCTGTCTGCTGTGCTCGGCCCATTCGGAGTCGATTACCGGCCGGCTGGCGCCATACTCTCCTCCCAGTACCTTGGCCAGTGCTGCAATTATTTCAACATTCTCAGGTTTACCGATACCACGGCCGGCGCTGACAATGATCTCAGCCTTAGACAAGTCCACCCCGCCCGCTTCTGCCTCTTCATAGCCAAGAAACTCAACCTTCCCGGTGCTATCGACATCGACCGGTTCAATTGTCGGGTTGCCCGACGGCGGCTCTGCCAGTCCGAAGGCTCCGGCCTGCAAAGTGACCACAGTGACATCGGTGTCCACCTGGACATCTCTTCGCAGCTTCGCGTTGCAAACCGGCACCACCAGAGAACCATCGACATAATCGACAACCTCAGAGACCTGTGCAGCTTTCAGGGCCCAGGCGACACGCGGTGCAAGATCCCAGCCATAGCTCGAATGGCAGAAGACGACCATCTCTGGATTTTCACGGCCAATGACGTCAAGGAGTAGCAGCTTGTGGACAGTCGGACTATATTCCCCATGCTTCGCGGCATCGGCGAGAAAGAGTTTGCCTTCGTACTGAGGCAGTGAAGACTCACTGCCCACCATGAACATGACATGCTCTCCACCTATTTTGTCGGCAAAGTCTATGAGCTCACCTGCACTGGCGAGAGCTTTTCCTTCTCTATATTCAGCAACGAGTAATAGTTTCATTGTTTCCTCCTAGGCCAAAACGGTGGTTTTCTCTTTCAAAATCTGGATCAGCTTATCAGCAAGTTCAGCCGGATCACCCTCAATAACCAGGCCCCCGCCCTTCTTCTCCGGAAAATACATCTTGGCGGTCCGCTGCCGGGCAGCAACCGTTAAAAGATCCTCAACAGGAATAGAGAGCAGCTCTTTTCTCTTGGCCTTCATGATATTTGGCAGAGTCGGGTAGCGCGGGGTGTTCAACCCAAGCTGACAGGTAACAAGCGCCGGGCTGGATAAGGCGACTTTTGCCCTGATACCGCCCTCAAGTTCACGCTTAACTTCGAGCTGTCCATCATTGTAGGAGAAATCAACAATAGTGGTAACCGCCGGCAGCACTAACATTTCAGCAATAAGTACACCAACCTGACCGCTACCGCGGTCCTGGGATTGCATTCCAGTAAATATCACCTGAAAATTCTTGTCCTTGGCATACTCGGCTATGACGCCGGCAATCTCGCCAGGCTCTTTGCCGCTGACCTTGTCATCGGCGATATGGGCACCTCGATCACAACCCATGGCCAGAGCCTTTTTCATGGTTTCTTTAACCTTGTCTGTACCGATTGACAGCACGGTTATGTCGGCGTCCTTGACCTGTTCTTTGAGTTGAACAGCCTGTTCTACGGCATACTCATCATATTCATTCATACGCCAGGCGAGTTCCGTCGTGTCGTACCATGTGCCACTCGAATCTACTTTGAATTTTGATTCCATATCCGGAACCTGCTTAATACAAACTAGAATATTCATTACCTTCTCCTTTTTGTGGATCTTTACAGACGATCGGCAAGCACTTCGGCAATATCCCTTGGTCGCAGTGATTCCTCAACATCGGCTCCCTTAACACCGTCTTCAAACATAGTTAAACAGAACGGGCAGTTGGACAACAGGGCCGGTGCTCCGGTTTCCACCGCCATCTGAACCCGTTTTACATTAATCCTCTCACCAATCTTCTCATCGGCCATGATTCTCCCGCCCCCGGCGCTGCAGCAGAAAGCTTCATCACGGCTCTTGGCCATCTCAACAATACGGCCCCCTGCTGCAGCAATGAGCGAGCGGGGCGTTTCGTAGATATCGTTATGACGGCCGAGATAGCAGGAATCATGGTAGGTACAGGAAAACTCTTCGCTCTTGATCTTCAGTTTGCCGCTGGCAAGCAGGGTTTTAAGAAAGACGGTATAGCTTACTACTTCCACTTCGAGCCCAAGATCACGGTAGTCCTTTTCTAGGGTATTGAAGCAGTGCGGACAACTGGTAACAACTTTGTTGATATTGTACGAGTTAATCAGTTCAATATTTTCCATCGCCAGGGTCTGATAGAGGTATTCATTGCCCATTTTGCGCATCGGTTCGCCACAACACTTCTCTTCTTTTCCAAGAATACCCACCTTCACCCCGGCGGCATCACAGAGTTTTATAAAACTCGTGGCAACACCAATATTACGTTTATCAAAAGATGCATAACAACCGACAAAGTAGAGGATATCAACATCCGGGTCTTCGGCGACAGTTTTTACCCCGAGTTCCTCGGCCCAGGCTCCGCGCTGGGCATAGCCGATTCCCAGTGGGTTGCCGTTTACTTCCGTCTGTTCCATGGCGGTCATGACTTCCTCGCCGGGAAACTCACCTTCCATCAGCACCATAGAGCGTCGCAATTCAACGATTTTACTAACATGTTCGATGGATGCAGGACAGATCTCCTGACAGGCACGGCATGTGGTGCAGGCCCAGAGTACATCTTTTGTGAGCGTTTCAACCAAGTCGTCCTCGGGGCTGTCAAAGGCCACTTCGCCAATCTGGTTTACCACCTTCATCGGCGACAACGGTTTGTCGGTGTTATAGGCTGGACACCTGTCCTGACATCTTTTGCAGAGGGTGCAAGCATCCGCATCAAAAATATCTTTCCAGCTCAGATCCCCAATATGCGTTGCTCCAAATTTTTCCGCATCCTCATCCTCAAGATCGAGATTGACCAGTTTACCTTTGGGGCCACGGTCGGCAAACAGGTAGTTGGCGCTGGTGGTGAAAATATGCCTAAATTTTGTAAAGGGTATCAGGCCGATAAAGCCAACAACGAGCACCAAATGAAACCACCAGGTGATCTTGTGCAGGATACGCAACCCTTCTTCACCTACACCGGCAATTGCATTGGCCACCGCCAGGCCAACCGGCGACCAGGCGGCTACCGGCGTTCCAAGCTCTGTGACAGCCATGCGCGCGCCTTCGATGACAAAACCGGTAACGAGGATAAGAAAGAGCAGGCCGTGCATGATCGCATCATCTTTTTTTGTCTCCAGTCCCTCTGGTTTCAAAACATAGCGCCGGA
>JABDPQ010000640.1 GCA_013042695.1 Desulfobacterales bacterium
ACCGCATTAGCAATGTACAGCTACGGTGCCGGCGGGCCGAAGACCGAGCCGCCGCCTAAAGCAAAAACCATTGCCGAACTTGCGGAAAGATACGACTCCAGCAGATGCATCGACTGTCACGAAGAAGTCCACGATGAATGGTCAGAGTCTTTACACGCCCGCTCCATTCTTGGGTCACCCCGCACTGCTCCTACTATCATTACTGCTATCGAAAAGGGTTTGAAGCTATTCCCCTACTCAGGTGTCAAAGAAGACTCAGACATTACTGTAGAACATTTAATGTTGTGTATGAAATGCCATCTGCCCCAGCTTGACGAGGCAACAGATGATGTTGCCCGTGAAATAGTTGCAACCATTCGCGGCTGGCAACAGGCTTATCGTGATGAAGATTACGATAAAGTGGATGAACTTGAGGAAACAATTGCCAGTCTGAATATCGGCTGCATGGTCTGCCACAATAAAGTAGCGCTGATCCACAAGTATGCAGACGGTTACCCGCAGCCTGACACTGTCTATGGTTCTCAGGAAGGTGATCATGAAGATGAAGAATATGTGAAAATGGCAGTGGCTCCGGCGCTTGGTGAATCGATCTTCTGCGGCCAGTGTCATGGGCATGGACCAAATTTTGAGTTTGATCATCCCTCGCAATGTGCCACGGCTTACGGGAGTTATCTGTTTGCCTATGTCGCACACGGAGGCAATGAATCCTGCCAGGAATGCCATATGGAGAAATCGGAACTCGGGCACAATATGCAGTCTTACCGAGATGAAACCATGATTGAAATGGCGTTTGATGTCAAAGTCGAGGGACGCTCACTTTTCTGGCGTAAGGATAAAACTGACGGAGTGCTTCCAATCGGGGTTATCGACGTTGAAATTTACAATAAAACCGGACACGCAATTCCAGACGGCTGACCGACCCCAAACCGGCTGGTCCTGGATGTGACCGCGAAAACAATCGATGATGAAGAAGTATACAAAGAGCAAAAAATTTACATGCCGTTTCCTGGACGATTTGGCAGAGGCAAAGAAATGGGCCGTGGACCCTACGAAAAGAGTGGTATTCTCAGAGAAACCAGTATCGGACCTCTGGCTCGAGTTCATGAGACTTTCGAGATTACTTATCCCTTCGAAGATGTTGCCAAAGGAGATGCGACGAGAAGAGAACTTCTTAATGATGAGCTTGTCGTATCAGTCGTGCTTTGGTACGTGCCATTTGGAGAATTCGACGGCAGTGAGGTGGTCTTCTACGAAGAAGAGAAAAAACTCGATTTAAAAACCGAATGGATATGGAGATAAATAGCTTGGTAAAAAAACTCTAGTCCAACTACCCCGCATGAGTGATGATTCACTGCTCCTAAACAAGAAAACGTGAATTGTCTTGATCTACTTAGCTATCAAGTTATAAGAGATCCTTATGCGGGTTGTTTGGTCATTCCATCTAAAAAAGTTTTCATATAGTCCATGTCATCATCGAATTCCTGATGATGAGTCTTCTGAAATCAGTATACATCTTGCAATATATTTTATCGGTCTGTGACATGATCGATAGATTGCAACCACCTTCATAACTATTTAGTTAATTAATTATAGACATTTTGTTATTCTGCGCTATTATGATTAATCAAAAGCAATATAACGTAATGTAAATGAACAGGAGGAACATCAATGACAAAAAATACCACGGTAATACAGCTATTGGCGATCATGGCTGCATCTTTTATGTTTTTTGGCTGTGCTCAGGATATGACCTCAACCAGTCAATCTTCCAAGCCGGCAGCAGCTAAAGTTGAAAAGCAATCTGAGACAGTTTTTAAAGGCCCCATAGTTGGTCGGTCTAATAAAGCGAAAACCATATCCATTACTGTTGGCAAGGGCGATCAGGCCAAGACCATGATGGTTCGCTTTGACGATAATACCAAAGGCTTGGAATTCGCTCAAAAAGGTGAAGCGGCTATCATTAATTGGGAGCAGCGCAACAATGAGAAGTTTGCCACCGTTATCAAACCCAAATTAGCGAAGTTACCGGACGGAGTTACCGAGATCAAAGTCGATGAAATGTATTCTCTGCTTGAGGCGCATGTCCCTCTGACGCTTGTCGATGCCCGTCCGAAATTACGCTACGACCAAGGGCATCTTCCTGGATCCATCAGCATTCCAGTTCCAAAGCTCAAGGAAATGAAGGCAAAAGTCCTGCCGACTGACAAAGATGAATTGCTCGTTTTTTATTGTGGTGGATACACCTGAGGCATGTCTACAACTAACGCCGGTCTGGCGAAAAAACTTGGTTATAAAAATGTTCGTGTTTTCCTTGCTGGCGAGCCAGCTTGGTCTAAAGCCGGATATCCCGTCTATGCCTCAAACGAATATGTAAGCAAAGGCAACATTGTGCTGCTTGATCTGCGCACCCAGGGAGAGACGGTCAAGGGAAGAATACCTCGAGCTATTCCACTTACCTATGAAGAGCTTGAAGATCGGATAGACGACATTCCCCGTAATGCTCCCGTTATCATTTATAGTCATCGACAGGAAGATGTGCTGGAAGCTTATGAGGATTTACGAGATGAAGGTTTTAAGAAAGTCGCACTGGTCAAAGGAAATTATGATGGCTGGGTGACATCGGGAGGTAAAATAGAAACAGGGCCCGTATTTTCTACAGAAATCAAATGGGTACGAATACTTGGTAAGGGTGAAGTCTCTGTGGCAGAGTTTAAAAAAGCGGTAAGCGGAGAAACACCGGGTGTCTATATTATCGATGCTCGGACTCCGGAAGAAATTCAAGAGCTTGGCATATTCCCTAACACGGTCAACATTCCACTTGATGAAATTCCTTTGAAAATGAGTGACATTCCCAAGGACAAGCAGGTCTTTGTTCATTGTTCAACAGGAGCTCGCGCTGATCTGGCTTATCGAGAACTGGTTAAAAACGGCTATAATGTCAAGTTTCTCTTGCTTAACATCAGTGATCCTGAGTGTGATTGTCCGATAATCATGCCTAATTAATTGCCATATAACCTCCTCTTACAAGGGAATAGTCAGAATATAGCCTGGCTATTCCCTTTTTTTATTATCCAAAGTACACTGGGTGTAAATCCGCAAACCCCAGAAAACCAATACCCAAGACCAATGTAATGAGTAACGAAGACAATAAAATCATCTACTCGATGATAAAAGTGAGCAAGAGCTATGATGATAAGCCGGTATTAAAAGATATTTCATTATCCTATTTCTATGGAGCCAAAATCGGTGTCATTGGTCTCAATGGGTCTGGAAAAAGCACGTTGCTCAAAATTTTAGCAGGCATAGATCAGGAATTTAATGGGAAAACAGTTTTATCTCCCGGCTTCACAATTGATTACCTGGAACAGGAACCTCTGCTCAATTCTGATAAAACAGTCAAGGAAGTGGTCGAAGAAGGTTTGCAGGATACAATCGATTTAATGAATGAATTTAATGCCATCAATGAAAAATTTGCCGAGCCAATGAGTGACGATGAAATGCAGGCACTTATTGAACAGCAAGCCATTGTCCAGGAAAAGCTTGACACGCTGTCCGCTTGGGACATTGACAGCCGCCTTGATATGGCAATGGACGCCCTACGCTGCCCGCCTGCTGAGGTAAAATGTGAGATCTTATCCGGTGGAGAGAAAAGACGCGTAGCGCTTTGCAGGATATTGCTTAAAAACCCTGACATTCTTCTACTTGATGAACCTACTAACCATCTGGATGCAGAATCGGTTGCCTGGCTTGAGCACCACCTCCAGGATTACCAGGGTACGGTAATCGCCGTTACCCACGATCGCTACTTTCTCGATAATGTTGCCGGTTGGATATTAGAACTCGATCGTGGCATTGGTATCCCCTGGAAAGGAAATTATTCCTCCTGGCTGGAACAAAAAGAAAAACGGCTGGCAGGAGAAGAAAAGCAGGAAAGTTATCGTCGCAGAACACTGAGCAGAGAGCTTGAGTGGATTCGCATGACACCAAAAGGCAGACGAAGTAAATCAAAAGCACGAATAACTGCCTATGAACAAATGCTATCAACCGGTGGAGAATCACTCGCCAAGGACTTGGAGATATTTATTCCGCCCGGCCCCCGCCTTGGAAAGAAGGTAATAGTAGCGAGCAATGCCGCAAAGAGTTTTGGAGAAAAAGTTCTATTTACCGCCATGAATTTTGTCCTTCCTGCTGGTGGCATCGTCGGTGTCATTGGGCCAAACGGGGCTGGGAAAACAACACTTTTTAATATGATAACCGGGAAAGATAGGCCAGATATTGGAGAGATAGATCTTGGTGAAACAGTAAAGCTCGCCTATGTGGACCAGAGCAGGGAGGCGTTAAATCCCGATCATTCTATTTGGCAGTCCATTTCTGATGGGCAAGATACTATCTGGCTTGGCACAAAAGAGGTCAACAGCCGTGCCTATACGGCAAAGTTTAATTTTTCCGGTGCTGATCAGCAGAAAAAAGTTGGTCTTCTTTCAGGCGGACAGAGGAATCGTGTCCACCTGGCTAGAATACTCAAGGAGGGAGCCAATGTTCTTCTTCTCGATGAACCGACTAATGATTTGGATGTCAATACACTCAGGGCTCTTGAAGAGGCTTTGGAAAATTTTGCCGGTTGCGTCGTCGTTATCAGTCATGACCGCTGGTTTCTTGATCGCATCGCCACGCACATTCTTGCTTTTGAGGGTAACTCTGAAGTAGTCTGGTTTGAAGGAAATTATTCAGATTATGAGAAGGATAGAAAACGACGACTTGGAGCTGAGGCTGATTTGCCACAACGCATCAAATATCGTCAGCTCACTCGCTGAGTCAGAATTTGCAGGTAGCAAAAGCTAATAATATCTTTTTTTGACTTTTATGAAAATGGTGAGATTGATACATATCTACAAATAACCTAGCTTTTCTTTCATGCTCACCAGGATTTCATACTGGTTTTTGGCAATGAGCAAACTTCCCTGGCGCGCGTCAATTTCGATATTTTGAGCGATATCCTTGATTCCTGCTATCCCCAGACTTGCTGCTGCGCCTTTAATAGAGTGTGCAGCTCCGCGAACGAGACTTGAATCTTCTGAATGTATGCCATTTTGAATGATTTCAAGATCACTGGCGTAAGATTGCCTGAAAATCTCAAGAAGTTCCTCTAAAAGTTCAGTATCGTCAGCTGCCTGCTCAAGAGCGAACTGCCTATCCCATTTTAGCTCATCCATACATTCCTTTTTGGTTTTGGTCGGATATACGAGATTTCGCTTTAATTTTATCGAATGCGTGCGTATATATTCGCATAATTTTTCCTGCAATGTCAAAAGGCAAGCCTGAGACTAAAACCAGTTTAGCAAAAATCCTCCCTCTTGAGTCTCATTTAAACGCTGAAATATCGATTATTCCTTGACGTTTTATGTGAAGTTTTCCATTTATTTCTGCAATAATTGTTGAAGCCCCTTTTGCCTCGCACCTTCCACCATCTATAACCATATCAATTTCACTGCCAAGAGATTCCATTACTTCAGCTGCTGTCGAGGCCGGTGTTTTTCCAGAAATATTAGCGCTTGTTGCGGTTATCGGCAAGTCAACAGCTCGACAAAGCTCTGTAGCTGTTCGACATGATGAAACCCTGATACCAATAGTCGATGTATCACCGGTTAATAGTGGATTGAGATGAGGCAAAGCCGGAAATAGCAATGTCAAAGGGCCGGGCCAGAAAGTATTGCACAATTTTTGGTAGGAAATGGGAAATTCACTGATCAGATCGTCTAGGCGATTTTTGTTATCAACGAGAACCAAAACCGGTTTTTTCGAGGATCGCTGTTTTATTTTGAAAAGACGCTTTAGAGCTTCTTCATTAAAAGGATTTACTGCAAGACCGTAGTATGTTTCAGTCGGTATGGAGACAATACCGCCAGCCCTGATAACAGTCGCCGCTTGCAGGAGGTTATCAGAGCTGGTGGATGATAGTATTCTACAATTCGATTTTTTTTGCCTTTTCATTGACTTCCAGGATCATTTCGTTCCGGAATTTTTCTAACTTACGCGCCAGCTTTTTGTTATCAAGTGCGAGTATTCTGGTAGCCAAAACGGCGGCATTCTTTGCTCCGGCTTTACCGATTCCCATTGTAGCTACCGGAATGCCTGGAGGCATCTGCACGGTTGCTAGTAGTGCATCCATTCCACCCAATGGGGAAGCATCAAGCGGTACCCCGATAACGGGAAGATCGGTATGTGAAGCAACAACACCTGCAAGATGGGCAGCCATTCCAGCTCCTGCTATGATTATTTTAATCCCTCTGTCCTTGGCGCTTCTGGTATATTCCATGACGCGATCAGGAGTCCGATGAGCAGAAGCAACAGTCATCTCGAATGGTATCCCTGTTTTTCTGAGAAAATCTCCAGCAGCCCGCATAATTGACAGGTCGGAATCACTACCCATCAGAATACCGACTTCAGGGCGCGTCTCGCTTGAGACCTTACGGCGAAGAGCCTTGCTGCCGATGTCTTTTCGAAAAAAACATCCGGTCCATTTAATAACCGACACGGCTTTATAAGCTTTATCGATGGCACTCTGTAAATCTTTTCCTACAGCTGTTATGCCCAGAACTCTGCCACCGGCAGTTGTTGTCCTGCGATTGATGATTGCAGTCCCCGCATGAAATACCTCGACGCCACTGATGGCAGCAGCCTTCGAAAGACCACTGATCATTTTTCCGGATTCGTAGGCACCAGGGTATCCGCCAGACGACATGACGACGCAAACGGTTGGACGAGGATCAATTTTCATATCTATTTCAGACAAGCGACCATCAATTGCAGCGTTGAAAATATCAATGACATCACTTTTAAGTCGCATCAGCAGTGGTTGGGCTTCCGGATCACCAAATCTGCAGTTAAATTCCAGGACATTTATATCGTCACCATCGATCATAAGGCCTGCATAGAGCATTCCCTTGTATGGTCGTCCTTCTGCAGCCATTCCCCTAATTGTCGGCAGCATGATGTGATCCATGACATATTGGGCAATTTTATCAGTAACTACTGGTGCCGGTGAGTAAGCTCCCATACCGCCGGTGTTTGGGCCTTTGTCATTATCGTATATAGGTTTATGATCCTGAGATGTGGGCAGGGGCAATACCGTCTTACCATCGGTGAAGGCGATAAAGGATGCCTCTTCACCTACCAAGCATTGCTCAATGACAATTTTATCGCCGGCATCTCCAAAGGCTTTATCCTTCATAATGAGATCAACAGCGTTTTTAGCTTCTTCAGTAGTTGCACAAACAATGACTCCCTTCCCTGCAGCAAGTCCGTCAGCCTTGACGACAATTGGAGCACCAACTTTATCGATGTATTTTTTTGCTTTTTTACGCTCAGTGAAGACTTTGAAGCCAGCCGAGGGAATATTGTATTTCTCGAGAAACTCTTTGGTGAAAACCTTACTTCCTTCAAGAATAGCCGCTTTTTGGGTTGGACCATAGATGCGTAAGCCGTTACTTTCGAAAGCATCAGCCACGCCAGCAACGAGAGAGGCCTCAGGTCCGACAACGGTAAGGTCTATTCCCTCTTTGGTCGCAAATTTTAACAGCCCTGCTACATCAGTGGCTGAAATATCAACGCACTTTGCCAGTTTTGTGATCCCAGCATTACCTGGTGCGCAATAGATCTTAGAAACCTTTTGGCTCTGATTAATTTTCCATACCAACGAATGTTCGCGTCCTCCGGATCCGATAACCAAAACTTTCATAACTCCCCCTCAAGTCGTCGATTGAATAACAATGGCTGCAGGCAAGAATACTTGTCCGACGTCGTCCTTAAAAACCTAAT
>JABDPQ010000641.1 GCA_013042695.1 Desulfobacterales bacterium
GTTAGGTTTATGTAAGTTTATTTATAATCGTTTAGGAAGGCTTAGGCAATTACTAAGAGTGGTTTCTAATGCAAGGCAGAAGGTGTTTCCTGTGTCAATCTTCCTAAATATCTAAAGTTTTTTATTCTGTTTTTTATTCTTGATGTCCTACCGTAGCAATCAGTATAATATAGTATCAAGACAATGTTCCTAATCACATCAGTACTGTGGGGTACTTATGGGACAGGATAAAGCTAAATGGGGTGAGATGTCATCGTTGGACGGATTAGAGATGGATTGGATATTTGAGCCTGAGAACCCCCCAGGCAAGAGAGCTTATACACGCTTGACGAAAAAAGACCTCTATCCACTGTTTAAGAAAACAGATATTCCTGTAAAATTAGTTACTAACAATGGTGAATACATAACTTACCTCGTTGAAATTTCTCCAGGCGGTCTGTGTGTAGAAGTTAAAGAGTCCAAATTCTATGAATCCCAGCTTGTCCAAATAGGTCTCTTTCTAGGGCAAGACAAAGTTATTTCCAACGGTAGAATCAAATATGTTCGTAGTGATAATGATACGATATTGTTAGGAATTGAGTTTGTTGGACTATCCGGAGATGTCTATGGATTTATTGCTGATTTATATTCCTCTCTCGAACTAAAAGAAGATGGCTATTAAAACAATTTTAGACTCAAGTATGTGCTTACCATAATTTGGTGGACATAAAGTTGAGTTACTTCCAAGTTAAATATACAAGAAATTTTCCTCTAAACTTCCGGTTGATTGACCGTAACACCTCTCAACCGAACAGATGACAAGATTGATTACCTTCGACCTGGCAATACTGAGTGCAAGCAACAATAAATTTAATTAAAAGATCAGAAAGCACCTGCAAGTTAATTATTACAACACAATTGTTGATTGACAGTAATTATCTTTTGGAATGGTCATCCATTTTTTACCTTTTCCCAAAGGCTAAAATAGCAAGTAAACTCGTTCGTCCAGCTAGGTGAAAATGGAGCTACGTTTTCTCAGTCTTTATATGATATTCAGCATGAAGCAGCATTTCGAGACTCACAGAAAACACCTACGACTGAGTGAATTGAAACTGATTGAAGATTATCCGTTCAAGTCTTTCAAAATAAAGTGATTAGGATTGCTAATCTGGCAGCCCTAGTAGCTGTAAAGTCTGGAAATAATCAGCGACAAAGGTTTGGTCGGTGCAATCCACTTCTCGCCTGACGAAACTGATCGTATTCTTCGGCCAGATCTCTATAGCTTTTGCGAGTTCATCTTTGGCTTTTTCTGGCTCGCCAAGTTTGCTGTAAACAACCGCCAGATTTAGGTGTGCCTGACCATTAAAAAAGGTTCCAGGGCTGCGTCGTAGCTGCTCTTGTATCGCTAACTTAGCCTCATTATATCTACCCGCAAGAACATAAGATCTAATCATTACATTTAAATACCAAGGTGGATAGTACGGGTCCAATCGCATGGCTTTTTCAAAGTGATCAATTGACTTATCTGGCTGCATATTGGAGAGAAGAATCCACGCTAAATCTGCATTCGTCTTTGCACTATTGGAGTCAATTTCAACATTCTTCTCCGCCAGCGCTAGTGCTTCAGGGAATTCTCGATTCGTCATATGGACTGCAGCCATTAAGGCATTAACTCCGACATTGTTTGGGTGATCTTTAATCAACTGTTGTGCAATCTCTTCAGCCTTTTTCAAAGCCTCTTCTGGTTTTTCGGTATAGCCCTTCAAACCGGCGTGCCATATTTTCCACCCCTTTCCTACACGTGCATTTACAAAACCAGGGTCTTTCTCGAGTGCTTGCTCAAATAATTCCAACGCTTTATGATTTTCCTCTTCTGTTTGATTACGACCATATTTTGTAGCCTTCTGATATAAAAGCCACGCTTCAAGGTTCTCTGTTCCTCCTTCTCGAGGGTCACCAGGACTTTCACCTACAATTTCAGACTGAGCTTCGCTTATTATGTTGAAGGTAATATCATCTACCACTTTAAAAATATCTGTAAAAGATTTGTCATACCGTTCGGTCCATAGATGTTCGCCATTTATCGCATCTATGAGTTGTGCTGTTACTCGAATCCTATTGCCTGATATTTGAATGCTTCCTTCTAGTACATGCTGAACACCAAGCTCCTCGGCAACAGTAGCTATTTTTACAGGTTTGTCCTTGTAGAAAAAGGATGAATGACGGTCGATGACGAAAAGATCATTTTGATAAGAAAGTATGCTGATTATATCGTTTGTTAATGCGTCACTGACAAGATCATACTCTGGATCATCACTTAAATTGGTAAAAGGTAATACAGCAATGGAGGGTTTTTCTGGGAGTTCAAAAGCCATTTTTTCAAGATTTGCTGCCTCTATATCAGGCAGATTGAAATCGTTCCATAATGATACTGCTCCTGCTATGAGCACGATCAATGCGAGTCCTCCGAAAGCAAACCAAGGCCTTTTAAAATTTATTGTGCTTTTCTCTCCGATCAGTTTTCCGGCATCTTCTGGTTTAGTGAGAAGCTTATATACACCTAAGGGTTCTGAGATGTTTTTTACTGGTTGCTCCCCTAGAAATTCATAACCCAGATTAACCTTTTTCTTGATATGATCGTAAATGGTCTTGGAAATACAGATACCACCGGGTTCTGCAAGACCTTCAAGTCTCGCTGCAATATTCACCCCGTCACCATATATTCGATCACCTTCTTGAATAACGTCGCCAAGGTTAATGCCAATGCGAAACAACATTTTACGGTTTTCCAACAGTTGGTTGTTTCTGACTTGTAATTCTTTTTGTATCGCTACTGCGCACTGTACTGCATCAACGACACTGCCAAATTCTGCGAGCAAATTGTCGCCCGGAGAGTCAATAACTCGACCTCGATGCTGTATAATAAGGTCTGTCATTATTTTTTGATAGGCAGTGATGGTCTTGACAGTGGCGGCTTCATCATCTCCCATCAATTTGCTGTAACCGACTGCATCGGCATTGAAGATTGTAGTGAGTTTACGCTTGAAGGTGTCTTGATCCATGTTTCCCTCCTGATGTTATCACTACCGGTCGGGCGACAAAATCAATGAGAAGAGATAAGCAATTAAAATTAATTTAATATTATATTAGCAGAAAACAACCACAAAACCTAACAAGTTTGTGGTACTTTCTGATTACCTAGACTCTGATGCCACCAGAGTGCAAATAGATTTGTGGAATGTTGGTGTTTAGTTGCAAGATTGTTCCTGATACATCGAGATTGATGGATAGGAAAAATTTAACTGTTTAACATAATAAGAACTGAGTAATTTATGAATAGGGTCATTTAGTTGTGAGCAACATGTGGAGTTACTTATCTGAAATTTAGGAGAAAAATAGAAGAGTGAATAGGCGGAAATTTATCAAGTTAGCCGGGTCAAGTGGTGCTCTAACCTTGTTGGCAAGTTATCCTATTTTTCTTGAAAGAAATCTTGTACTAGTTAATCGTTACAAAATTCCTATCCCCGATTTACCGACCTCATTCCACGGGTTTACTCTTGCACACCTAACCGATCTGCACTTAGGGTTTCTAGTATCTCAATCTTATATTGAAGGCATAGTTCACAAAACCAATAGGTTGGAAACTGACGCCATCGTTTGTACTGGTGACTATGTGCATGACAGGAACACAACTGAGGAGATTGATAAAGTATGGCCAATTTTGTCAAAACTAAGAGCAAAGCATGGGGTATATTCTGTTTTAGGTAATCATGATCACTATGCTGATTTTGGCAGGTCATATTATTGGTTAGAAAGATCAGGGCAAAATATCAGACACAGATGTAAGCCCCTTTATAAGGGCAAAGATAGAATTATTATTGGTGGAGCAGGCGACTACTGGGAAGATAAGTTGGAGATAGATAATGCGTTCACTTTTTCTGAGGAAAATGATTGTAAACTATTGTTGTCGCATAATCCAGATTCAGTAGACACCCAATACAATACATCATTATCACTGGTGATAAGTGGGCACACTCATGGCGGGCAAGTTGTAATTCCTTTTTTTGGTCCTCCTGTTTTACCAGTAAAAAACAAGGACTATTCAAGCGGTCTTATAGCCACCCCTAAAACTCAAATTTTTATCAGTAAAGGGATAGGGTGGGCGATTTACCCTGTGAGATTTAATTGCTATCCGGAAATTGCAATATTGGAACTTGTCAATCCACAACTAGTTGGATAATTAGCTCTTTTTGTGGATTTTTCATACGTTGTTCGTTCTCAAAATAGATAAGCGTAACGTTAATAGATTGTTCCTGTCGTGCCGAGATAAATCCACAACCTCGGTACCCCAGATTATTCTGTAAATCTACAGTAAAACTTGTCTGCCATTTGTTGTCAGGTGAGATTAAAGCCTTAAAGAAAAATATGTCAGATTGAGTCTCTGATCTTTACCTATAATAAGTGTGCGTTATGCTCAAGTTTGAGTTAGCCTTCCCTTTTTCAAATTGTTTGGATTAATTGAAACCCTGTCAGCTTTAGGATTCTTTCGCTATTTCCAGCAATAGACAACATGAACCGTCAAGTTATCCTTCTCTCTTTGTGCCAGGCACTGTTAACGTCGGGCAACATCCTTCTGATATCAGTTACCCCACTTATTGGCCGTAATCTTGCTCCATCACATCAGTGGATTACATTTCCTATTGCAATGCAGTTCATCGGCCTCATGGCTGCTACGATCCCTGCATCCCTGATCATGCAACGTGTGGGCCGGAGGCGTGGTTTTATCTTGGGTAATTTAATCGGCATCACAGGAGCGG
>JABDPQ010000295.1 GCA_013042695.1 Desulfobacterales bacterium
ATCCCCTTCTGTTCGATATGTACATTCCATGACTAAAAGCGCGATAAACGGGCCGATGATCGAAATGATCAAAGTCGGGAAAATATACCCGCCCGACGTAAGAGCCTTAGCCAACGTGTCGGTAAGCATTGGTACTGGAGAAATGTTTTTTTTAATTGGCATGAGTGGCGCCGGAAAAACGACCTTTCTGAAGCTTCTCTGCAATATGGAGCGCCCAACCAAAGGCTTAATTGAAGTTGCCGGCAAGAATGTCCAGACAACTAAGGGAAGAAAGCTTGCTCATTTACGTCAGAAGATCGGTGTTGCTTACCAGGATTTCAAATTGCTCAAAGATCGAACCGTTTCTGAAAACGTGGCAATTTCCATGGAAGTTTCTTACAAAAAGCCTCAGCTCATCAGAAAGCGGGTCAGAGATCTGCTCGATCATCTTGCCCTGGCCGACAAACACGACACGATTACCGGTGAGCTCTCTCGCGGTGAACAACAGCGTGTTGCCCTGGCCCGGGCAATTGCCAACTCACCAACCTTGATTCTCGTCGATGAGCCCACGGGCAATCTCGATGCCGCAACAACCGAGCGCGTCATGAACCTCTTGGCAAAATGCCATAAATCAGGTGCGACAGTAGTAATTGCCACACACGATGATTCCATCTACAGAGACACAGAACACCGTATCATGGCACTGCGTTCAGGAACGATACATCTTGTAAGAGAGGGCCGCACACAATGAGTTTTTGGTTCACCGTGCTCAGACAGGTTGGCCGAAATCTTCGTCAAACCTGGCCGTCTCAGTTTATGACGCTTTTGACCGTAAGTCTGTCGGTTCTTATTTTTTCATCGTTTTACCTTGTCTACACCAACATGCTCAACTTATGTACCAAGCTTGGAGATGACCTTCGTCTCATCGTCTACCTTGAAGACGATCCAGGTGCTGAGATGCAGGAACAACTGCGTCGCAAAATACTTGCTTTTGATGATGTGGAAAACATACGCTTTATCTCCAGAAAAGAGGCATTTGAACGCTTCAAGGGTCAACTCGGGGAAGATAAAGATGTTCTCGATGACATGCCGCAAGACTTTCTGCCGGCCTCCGTTGAAGTGATACCGTTAAAAAACCTACGCAGTCTTAGCCAGGTAAAACTTTTTTCCGATTATCTGAGCCAACTCCCTGGAACATTAAAGGTGCAATACGGCCAGGACTGGATTGAACGCTTCTACAATTTCACCCATCTCCTGTCGATTATTGTTTTGCTCAGTGGTGGACTGCTGATTCTCACCTCTGTATTCATGGTCTCATATACAATCAGGTTAACCATTCTCGGAAGACAGGCAGAACTTGAACTCCTTAAACTTGTTGGTGCCACAAATAATTACATACGGATGCCATTTCTCATAGAAGGATTACTACAAGGCTTTATCGGCTCTTTTATGGGTCTGGCATCACTCTTTGTTTTGTTCAACTGGGTTAAGCTTAAATTCTCGGGTTCAGGAATATTGACTATTCTCGAATTCGCCTTCTTCCAAATCCCGACAATTTCGACAATCGTTTTGATATCTATTATGCTTTGCACTTTTGGCAGTTTTACTTCGATGCAAAAATTCCTTCGTATCTGAGCAATCCGAGCATCTCATGACTTTAGGTTTTCGTTTCGGTTCATCACCTGTGTTGAGATTTTTTCTCCTCTTTACCATTCTTGGCTGCATCCTCGTCATGCATCCTGCCATTGGTGTAGCTGATTCTTCCAGCAAAAGAGATGCTGAAAAAAAGAAAATTGAAAAAGGAATTGATCAACAGCAAATAAAGATCAGGAGATTGAACCAAGGTATTGAAAAACAGGAGCAGCAGGTTCAAAAATCACGACAACAGGAACGAAATTTGTTAACTGAGCTTGAAGATATTGATACCCGTATCTTCAAACAGAAGGATAAGCTCGATGTTCTTGAGACACGAATGCAGGAGCAGCGCCAACTGATTGAAAAAAAGAAAAGTGAACTTGACCAGGTTCAAACTGACAAACAAGAAGTACAAAATCATCTGCAAAAGCGCATTGAGGCCTATTACAAAATGGGCGATATCGGCTTTATCAATGTTGCCTTCTCCTCTAAAACGCTTCCGGAGCTCTTGAAATTCCGCGAGGCCTTTCATCAACTCATCTTATACGACAGATCCGTCATCAAAGACTTTCGCGACACAATCGAAGAACTTGAGAGGGCTGTCGATGCACTTATTCTGGAAGAAGCGCTGCAAAAAGAATTTATTTCACAGGAGACGCGTGAAAAAACGAAATTAGACCAGATCCGGCAGGAAAAAGAGACGCTGTTGACACATATTCGCACACAAGCAAAACTCCATGAGCAAGCTATTGTTGAAATGGCCAAAGCCTCCGAATCGCTCACTTCAGCGCTCAAAGCTCTCAAAGTAAAGGAAGAGCTGGTAGACCAGAGTTTTCTCAGCTCAAAAGGGCAGCTGCCTCCCCCTGTCAGCGGTATCGTCATAACCCAATTCCAGAAGCAAACAACCAATCGCCTCGGAATTATCTCGCGCTCCCAAGGAATTGCTATCAAGGCCCCTTCCGGTACCATGGTTCAGGCAGTGCACGAAGGTGAGGTCACCTTTGCCGGCTATCTTCGCGGTTATGGCAATACCGTCATTGTTAATCATGGATACAAGTATTATTCTATTAGCTCAAGAATTGAGCGTATTCTTGTTAAAAAAGCTCAAAAGGTAACCGAACAAACCGATATAGCTATAATGGGTGACACGGCAACACTGATGAATGAGGGACTCTATTTTGAAATAAGACACGACGACGAAACCCTCGATCCCCTAGACTGGCTTGATAATACTCAATTAACGTTTAGCCAATAGTTTCTAATGCTTATGTATAGCAAGAAGGCAATATTTATAAAAACACCCATTTCTCACAATCATGAGGCGAATTAGTTTAGTGAAAACATTACTTGCACTTTGTGCCTTTATAGTATTGACAATTGCCCCTCCTTATCCTTCGTTTGGGGAAGTAGATCAAAAGCAGCAAGAAGACACCTACCGTAATCTCGAAGTCTTTGCTTCAATCCTAAGCATGTTGCAGGAGAATTATGTTGAGGAAATAAAGGCGCGAGAAGTCATTGATGGAGCGATAAATGGCCTTCTTCTCTCACTGGACCCACATTCTGCCTACCTAGACCCTGAAAACTATCAAGAATTCCAGAATGACACCCAGGGATCATTTACCGGAATCGGTATAGAAATCATCATGCGCGACGGTATCATCACGGTAATTTCACCGATAGAGGGTACACCGGCTGACGAGGCGGGCATCAAAGCGCAAGATAAAATCATTAAAATCAATGGTGAACAAACGAAAGGAAAAACACCTCTTGACGCGGTAAAACTGCTTCGCGGCCCTAAAGGATCCGAAGTAACCATTTCAATTTTTCGGGATGGCTGGCAGGATCTCAAGGACTTCACGCTTGTCAGGGATGTAATTCCACTGCAATCGGTAAAATCATCATTCATTAAACCTGGATTCGCCTATCTAAGGGTCTCTAATTTTCAGCGAAACACAACCAGGGAATTTAAAGATCACCTGGAGAAATTGAGACAAGAAAACGCCCTGAGAGGTTTGATTATCGACCTCAGAAACAATCCGGGCGGTTTATTGAACCAGGCCGTAAGTGTGGCGGATATCTTTCTTGACGAAGGGTTGATCGTCTACACGCGAGGACGCAAGCAAGAGCAGGATCTTACCTTCGAAGCGAAAAAAGATGGTAACACGACAGATTTCCCGCTCGTCGTTCTCGTCAATGAAGGTTCGGCAAGTGCGTCTGAGATCGTAGCCGGAGCCATTCAGGATCATCAGCGTGGAGTGATAGTAGGAACGAAAACGTTTGGCAAGGGATCTGTTCAGACGATCATTCCGCTTTCTAATGGTGCAGGACTTCGCATGACAACAGCTCACTATTACACCCCTAATGGACGTTCTATCCAGGCAACAGGTATCGTTCCCGATATCACCGTAGAAGCCCTTGAGTATACCCCTGCAACTGATGAAAAACCTCGTGAATCGCGTTCCATACGTGAAGAAGATTTGAACAATCACTTTTCAAATCAAAACGGTGATAAACAAAAAATAGTAAATGAATTATCCGAGGCCATGCAGGAACGGCTGCAGGCTGACAATCAGCTGCAAGCTGGTTTTGATATTCTCAAGAGCCTGGTTCTCTATGCCTCTTACAGAGATGGATCATCGCTGAAAATCGAGTAATATCATAGTTATCTGATTTCAGGAAAAAGACAATGAACAGCGCAATTCTTGCAATAGCCGAAAGAAGAATTTCTCAGGCCATAGAAGACGGCACCTTGAACATCGAACACTGGAAAAACAAACCCCTTCCGCTTGATAATGATTCGTTTGTTCCCGACGATCTCAAGATGGCCTACAAAATTCTAAAAAATAGTGGTTTTGTTCCTCCAGAAATTGAAACAAGAAAAGAAATACACAAACTGGAAGATCTTATCTCAAAAACAGAGGATGAACACCAGCGTGTAAAGCAAATAAAAAAGCTCAGTGTGCTTGTGATGAAACTGGATGCCCAAAGATCCAAACCATCAACCATAGAACATGATGATGATTACTACCGGCGTATTGTCGAAAAAACCACGACAAGACAATGAGCGAATAATTCCGCGTGCAGAACAAAGGCCGCGTTTCCAAAAGCACTCTATAGCCATACGTTGCAAGCTAAAAACCAAGCTCTTTGAGAAATCTCTGATCACGCGACCAGTTTTTTCGGACTTTTACCCAGAGCTTCAACACGGTTTTAAGCTGCAGCATTTTCTCGATATCTCGCCGTGCTGCCGTTCCGATGCTCTTTAATTTAGAGCCCCCCTTACCAATGACCATTCCTTTCTGTGACTGTTTCTCCAAATAGATGGAGGCATGAATGGTAACCATGCCTCGCTGACTATCCTCTTTAAAAGAATCAACCAAGACTGCTGATGTATAGGGTATTTCCTGCCCGGTTAGAAGGAACAGCTTTTCTCTAACTATTTCTGCAACCAGAAATCTCTCACTGACATCTGTCGGAACATCTTCAGGAAAGTATCGGGGGCCCTGAGGCATGAGTTGTATTAGTTCTGAAACAAGTTGCTTAGTTCCGTCGCCACTCAGCGCCGAGATAGGCATGATAGACGTAAATGCAAACAAATCGGCATAGGCCTCTATCATTGGCAAAAGCTCACGCCTGTCAATCAAATCTATTTTGTTCAAGATGAGCATTGCCGGAGCAGTTACCTTTTTGAAGTACTCCTGATATTCTTTCTTCTTCTGCAGTTGCACCTTTTCAGGAAGTGGTAGTGAAACGTCTATAATAAATAGAACGGCATCAACCTCCACGAGGCTTTCCATGGCGATCCTGACCATTTCCTGGTTCAGGGGAGAGCGCGATGCATGCAAACCGGGAGTATCGAGAAGCACTATCTGATATTCAGGTTCATTTAAAACTCCGGCAATTCTGTTTCTGGTGGTTTGAGGCTTGGGAGTCACAATCGAAATTTTCTGACCAATAAGTGTGTTAAGAAGCGTTGATTTGCCGACGTTTGGCGGGCCCACTAATGCAGCCAGACCAGACACCACTGATTCGTTTTGATTGAGTTCCATAAGGCCAAAACAGAGCGAATTGATTATTCTTACAGTGACAAGATAATAGCGTGTAGAAAAATTGAAATTACACTATATTTAATACTTTGAGTGAAAAAACAGAATTTAACCATTAAAAAAATTGCGGTTTATAACACAAAGTGATGAGAATACAGGAACATGCATAACATGCTCCTGCAATTGTCTTGTCATGTGCATTTATGTCTTTTTTACCTATCAGCTCGGGCA
>JABDPQ010000645.1 GCA_013042695.1 Desulfobacterales bacterium
CTTAGGGGACTGATTTTATTTTTCTTTTTCATGATCCGGGAGACAGATTAATTTTCACAAAACAACCTGAAAAAAAATCGGTCCCCTAAGTTATTATTAGAAAAATTTAATCTGTCACCCGAAATACGCTCATTGGCTTTCTCCATGAATTCCGTCTTTTCCTGTCTCTCACTTCACATAGCGAGGATCAATGACACCATGAGCAGGAGGCTGCCAACTGGAGAATTGCGGGGCCCTGCAGGTGATGTTCATGTAGTTATAGAGGTAGAGCCAGGGCGGATCCTGATTCAACAAGCGAAAGCATTGTTTATACATCTCTTGACGACGACTGTTGTCTATGGTCGACTGAGCCAGATCCAGCAGTTTTTCCACATCAGCGTTGTGATATCCTTGCCACCATGATCCAGCAAACCGCGCATCCACCTTTTCCTTGAGGACCCGGAAGGTGCTCAGGGGTGAGGAATCGAAGACACACATATCATGAATCTCTTTTCGTCTCACCTTGTTTGCATAGAGTTCACGATCCTCAGTGTAGACAAGGCTGATTTCAACGCCGATGCGGCTCAGCTGTTCGGATAGGGCATTGGAAAGTCGCACCGCCTCGTTGGGAAGAGATGTCGGGGTGTCCAGAGTGAGACTCAAGCCATGGCTGTATCCAGCTTCTTTAAGCAATGCCCTGGCACGGCCTGGATCATAGGGGATGGGCGGTTGATCAGCATCGTAACCACAATGAACCGGGCCGATAAAGCCGCTCAAGGGATATCCGGCACCGTTCAAGACCGTATCGATAAGAACGTGGCGATCCACCGCCAAGTTTAGAGCTAACCGGACTCGAGGGTCCTCCAGGAACCTGCTTTTGGTGTTAAAAATAATGATATACACCGTTGAGCCACGAGAATTCACCGAGTTCAGACTGCCATCCTCGAGTGTCGCTGTGTATGGCGGCCCGGCGGCAATATGGGCTCTGCCTTCCCTGATCATCCTCAGCCGCTCATCCGGGTCTGATGCCAGTCGCCATTCTATGGCGTCGATATCCGGGAGGGGGTGAAAATAGTTGTGGTTCTTCACGGCTCGGATGCAAACACCTTCTTCATGCTCGACGAATTCGAAAGGCCCCGTTCCGATGGGGGTATCCTTGAATTGATTCCCCAGCTGTTCAACAGCGTCGGGGGGTAGGATGAATCCGGTGACCAAGATGTCCAAGAGGTCGGCAATGGGTTCTTTCAGAGTCAGGCGGAGTGCATATTGATTAAGAATTTCCAACTCCATCCCTGCCAAGTACTGGTTATATACTCCGGGTGCTCCAAGAGTCACGCCCATGTCCGGCCGGGCCATACGACTAAGTGAATAGACAACTGCTTCGGCATCCATGGGTTGGCCATCATGAAACGTCACGTTTGGTCGAAGTGTGAAAGTCCAGGTGCGGGCATCATCTGAGACCACCCAGGATTCGGCCAGGGCCGGGACATAATTCATCTGAGCGTCGTATGCCACAAGAGGATCGAAAAAGGAGGTGAATATGGTCAACACGTCCTTGGCGTCCGTACAGTTATGGGGTTCCTCCAGCCAAAGTCTCGGTTGGGCAATGATCAATTTTTTATCCATGTTTGACATCCTTTACGTTTATTGGGCGTCCAGAAGATGACAGGCTTCCAAGCGACCGGGTTCACGGGAGACGAGTCGAGGACGCTCCTGCAGACATCGGTCGAAGGCAAAGGGGCAGCGGGATTGAAAACTGCAGCCTGCGGGTATTTCCAAAGCTGTGGGTACTTCACCGGTAATGGCTAAGGGGTCAATGTGCAATTTTTCGTAGACACTGGGGGCGGCCGACAACAAAGCGCGCGTGTAGGGGTGTTTCGGCCGCAGGAAGATATCTTCGGTGGGCCCGGTTTCCACCAGAAAGCCAAGGTACATCACCCCGATACGGTCGCTTATGTGGCGCACCACAGAGAGATCGTGGGTGATGAAAAGATAGGAAAAGCCAAACTCATCTTTTAGATCCATCATCAAATTCAAGATTTGGGCTTGAATCGAAACATCCAAGGCCGAAACCGGCTCATCGGCGATGACCAATTCCGGTTCAACCGACAACGCCCGAGCGATACCGATTCTTTGGCGCTGTCCCCCGCTGAATTGATGCGGATAACGGCTGGCATGTTCCTCTCCGAGCCCAACCCGCTTGAGAAGTGCCATGCCTTTTTCACGCAGTTCGGTTTTGCTGATTGGCGCTCCAATAAAAGCCATGGGTTCGGTAATGATATCCATAACTTTGAGTCGGGGGTTCAGAGAGGCATAGGGGTCTTGAAAGATCACCTGAATTGTTTTACGAACCGGTACCATCTTTTGATAATTGTACGCGGTGATGTCCTTGCCATTGACCTTGATTCGCCCGCCTGAAGGATCGTAGAGTTTGATAATGGTCTTGGCAACGGTGGATTTTCCACAGCCGCTTTCACCGACCAAACCGAGTACTTCACCTCGATCAATATGAAAACTGACGCCATTTACGGCGTGCACGATACTTTTTTTGTACCTGAGGCGACCGTCTTGAATTTTCAGGCGATCAAAAAATCCGGGACTGACGTCAAATCGTTGTTCAAGCTCGCAGACTTCCAACAGGTGGCTCATAGCTATCTCTTTACCGGGTAATAGCAGGCGGTCGCGTGTCCTGGCTCGAGTTCCAACAGTTCAGGACGGTGAATCCGGCACTTCTCTTGGACATGATCGCAACGAGGAGCAAATGCACAACCAGGTGGAAGATGCATAATATTGGGCACCATGCCCGGAATCTGACTGAGCCGTTTTTGCCGTGAGGCCAAATTTGGTATTGAACCCAAAAGCCCAAGGGTATAAGGATGGCGGCAGTTATTGATAATGTCGTCCCGGGTGCCCTTTTCAACGATGCGACCGCAATACATGACGATTATCTTGTCAGTCATTTCAGAGACCACTGCTAAGTCATGGGTTATGAGCATCATGGCAGTACGGTGTTCCCGGACCAAACGCTTCATCAGCTTGAGTATCTGGGACTGAATAGTCACGTCCAATGCTGTAGTGGGTTCATCCGCGATCACCAGTTTAGGATTTGATGCTAAAGCGATGGCGATAATCACTCTCTGACGCATGCCACCGGAAAACTGGTGAGGATAGTTCTTTAACCTTGATGCGGGCTGGGAAATTCCCACATTATCAAGCAGTTCAATGCAGCGGTTTCTCCTCTGTTCCGCATTCATAGTGCTGTGGAGCTTCATCACCTCTTCCATCTGTGCCTGAACAGTGTAGAGCGGATTAAGCGAAGTCATGGGATCTTGAAAGATCATGGTGATCTCCTTGCCTCGAACTTTCCGCATCTCCCGCTCATCCAAATCCGGCAGATCGACGCCGTTAAAACGGATTTCTCCACTGTCAATACGACCCGGAGCATCAATCAGGCCCATAATGGAAAAACCGACTACCGATTTTCCACATCCGGATTCGCCGACCACCCCCAAGATTTCGCCTTCATCCAGGGAGAAGTCTACCCCATCTACGGCTTTAATCACTCCGGCAAAGGTGTGGAAATAGGTTTTCAATCCACGGACATGTAATAATTCTTTGTTCATACAATTATTTATCGTAACCGCGGGTTTAGCTCATCTCGCAGAAAGTCTCCTAAAAGGTTGATGCCAAAAACGATCAACATGATGACCACACCTGGAAAAACTGATGTCCACCACAAGCCGCTCAGCAAGACATCAAAACCATTTTTTACCAGCAGTCCCAGAGACGGCTTGGTAATTGGCACGCCGACACCCAGGAAACTAAGAGACGCTTCAATCAGGATAAAGGTACCAATCTGGATGGTGGCCACAACAATAAGGGGGGTCAGAACATTGGGCAGGATGTGCCGGACAATAATCTTGCGGTTGGGCAGCCCCGCCGCTTGGGCGGCCTGAACGTATTCCTTTTGCTTTTCGCTCAGAGTCGATCCGCGCACGGTTCTGGCGTACACTACCCAGCCAACGCAGGTCAGAGAAATGAGAACCTTGTCTATGCCGTTACCAAAAGCGGACATCAGAAAAAGGGCAATCATCAGTGACGGGAAGGAGAGTTGCACGTCGGCGATCCTCATGATCACGCCATCCCATCTGCCGCCGTAGTAGCCGGCAATGAGACCCAGCGTTGCTCCGATCAGGCTGGAGCAGAACATGGCGGCCAGTCCGATGAGCAGAGATATACGTGTGCCGTAGACAATGCTGGCCAGCAAATCTCGGCCCTGTCCGTCCGTTCCCAGAATATATTTTGGTTCTCCTCCCGGGAGCCAGGCCGGCGGTTTATAGGCGTCCATCAGTTCAAGTGAGGCGATGTCATAAGGATTCTGTCGAACCAGAGATGGACCTAAGGCGACAACAAAAATAAAAAAGACGATTATCACACTGCCGATAATCGCCGAGCTGTTTGCCCGAAAATTATGCACAAATTCTGAGGCCCAAAAGGCTTGATTTTTTTTGAGTATGGTTGGCATGAAATCGTTATTTACCTCAGCCTAATTCGAGGGTCGATTAGCGTATAGATGACATCTACGACAAAATTGATGATAACAAACAGGAATGCCACAAACATCAGGTAGACGACGATTACCGGCCTATCACCCATATAGATGGAATCAATCAGAAGCTTACCCATACCGGGCCAGGCAAAAATATACTCGGTAATCGTGGCAAAGGCGATCAGGTCACCCAACTGTAAACCGAAAATGGTCACCACAGGAATCAGAGCGTTTTTCAGGGCATGTTTGAATAAGACGTTTTGAAAGGTAGCGCCCTTGGCCCTGGCGAACTTAATGAAATCCTGTTTCATGACCTCCATCATTCCAGCCCTGGTGATCCTCAGCAGTATTGCCAAAGTTGAAGAACAGAGTGTCACGGCTGGCATGATAATATGGAGGAAGCCGTCCATGGTGATGATGCTGAGATTAATTCCCATTACCGGTACACTGGTGCCGCGTCCGGATGAGGGCAGGACATTAAACTGCACGGCCAGAATGAATATGAGCATCATGCCCAGCCAGAAATTGGGCAGAGAGATGCCCAAAAGAGAGCCGGCCATAATTCCCCGGCTGGCTTTCTTCTGGGGATAGGCACCGGCAAAGACACCAAGGGGTATTGCCAAGAGCAGCGATAAGGCCATGGCTGCAAGGACCATTTCCACCGTGGCAGGCATGCGCTCCAAGATGAGGCCAAGGGCGGGCTGGCGAAAGACAAAAGAGCGACCGAAATCACCGTGCAGCATGTTTTTAAGGAATATTCCGTACTGCACGATATACGGTTTGTCCAGGCCCAACAACATTCGGGCATTGGCGATCTCGTCTTCCGTGGCGTCAAGAGGCACCATCATGTACGTCGGGTCGCCGGTGAAACTCATCATGGTAAAGACGATGATAGAGACGACCCAAAGCACCACGACCATCTGGAAGATGCGCTTGATAAAATAGCTAATCATCGTTTAGCTGCTGCAAGCTCGTTTCTTAGCGTGGGAAAGCAATATTGCAAAGCGGGAAGGCGTTGCGCCTTCCCGCGGCAGATTATTTTATATCTATTTCATAAGTCCAGACAAACTTGTCCATCCGGGGTTTCAAGTCGACGTTGTTTTTTACGGCGTAAAGATCCTGTTCGTAATGCATTGGAATCAGAACTATGTCGCGGATTGCTACTTTAGTTGCTTCCTGAAGGAATTTATCGCGTTCTTCAACGCGCGGAGTGGCGTCAGCCTTGTCTATCCAACTATCGAATTCTTCGCTGGCATAGGCCCCACGGTTGGCACCGGCGTAACCTTTCTTCTTGTCGCGGCTATACATCATGGAGTTATACATCCCACCGGCGTCACCGGAAGGCGTGTCCCAACCACTCATGATAAAACTCGATTTGTCAGAGGGAACACGGATATAACCGAAAAAATTTGATTTGGGCATAAGGTTCATATTCACTGTTATGCCGATTTTGGCCAGCATGCCAGCCAATGCCTGGGCAATTTGCTGATCGTTGACATAACGATTGTTGGTGGCGTCCAGGCTCATCGTAAAACCCTTTTCATAGCCTGCTTCTTTCATTAAGGATTTGGCTTTTTCCAGATCGAAGGGATAGGTTTCACGGAAATTAAGCCCATCGACATAACCGATATGAGAGGCGGGAACATATTGATCGGAAGGGGTGGCCAGGCCGTTCATAATGATCTTGATAATGGAATCAACGTTGATGGCTCGGGCGATGGCTTCGCGAACCCGTATATCTTTCATGGGATTGACGGGTAAGTCAATGGTCGGCGATTTGTCCCGGTAGTCCAAAGCTAAGACGAGGTTCAGCAGGCTGGGCCGCGTGATCACCTTGAATTTGTCATTAGACTTGACGCGATCGACGTCGCGGACTGCCAGGTCCTGAATCACGTCGACTTCATCGCTCAGCAGAGCTGCAGTTCTTGTAGCCGGATTGGTAATCGGCCTGAACGTGACTTTTTTGATCTTGGGCGCACCGAGATAATAATCGTCAAATGCTGCCAAGGTCATATGATCTTCCTTGATCCACTCTACCAGTTTGTAAGGCCCGGTGCCCATGGGTTTGAGATTCAACTGCTCGTCGCCGATTTCTTTGACATATTTTTCATTGAGAATATGAAACTCGGAAAGACTCATATGCAGGACGGCGAATGGTTGGGGCGTTTTAATTTCTATGGTGTAGTCGTCGAGTGCTTTGGCATCAGCGATATATCGAACCAGGTTCGATTGTAGCTGCGTTCTGCAGCGTTCGATGGAGAACAATACATCCGAGGCTTTCAATTCCTCACCGTTGTGAAACTTAACACCTTTTCGTAGTTTGAAAATCCAGGTTACATCATCCTTCAGTTCCCAGCTTTCAGCCAGACCCGGTACAAAATCCAATTCGGGGGTCCGCATTACCAAGGTGTCGTAAAAATGGTTAAACATGATATTGCTGGTAAGTTCGTTGCCCTGTTGGGGATCCACGTGCACCGCATCTGCTGTAAGAGCGATGGTGATCTCCTTGTCCGCGGCAGTTGCCATAGGGGGTGACAACAGCAGGCAAATCATTGCAAAAACACCTACTGCACAGTTGCCAAGTTTGAAACATCGCATCATTTTCGTTTCTCCTTCATGTTTTATACATCGGTTTATGTTTGTTTAATCGACTCTCACAGCCGACTTCGTTTATTCTCAAATTCCGTGAAGGTCATCATGTAAAAGGACCCACGGCTGAGACACCGCTTAGTTCAATACTGATTGAATTTCGATCTGATATCCTTCGGGGTCGTAAAAGACAAACACCCGGATTTTCAATTCATCAACGGATCTGGGTGAAGTCAACCCTTCTACGTTGCACTCTTTTAAATAGGCATGCCAGGCATCGACATCCGGAACCCGCAGGCAGATCTGCACGGGCTTTATCGGATTGGCTTTATGACTGCCCCGGGCTTCATCCACCAAGCCCACATATCCGTCCGAGGAAATACCATAAATCTTGCACCAGCCTTGATCGATGGCCACGGAAAAACCGAGCACATCCTCGTAAAAGCGCATAGCCGCAGCAAGGTCCTTGTAGTAGAGGAAAGTAATAAGTTTCTCCACCTGACCGCTGTCCGGCCGGCTCAATAAGGCGTTCATTTTATTCCTCCTTCCGGCATTAATACCGGATGCTTTTCCAGAAACGCTTCGGCATTCCGGAACTTTCCCGAAATCCGGTGCGTTCCAGCATCTTCTCTGCTTCTCTTTGGGCAGCCGCCAATATCGTTTTTTCATCCACCGTGGTAACAGATCGGTTTTCCATGAGCAGCCGACCGTTGACGATCACCGCATCCACATCATGACCTGAGGCCTGGTAAACAAGCCTCAGAGGCTCCTGCCAAAGGGGATACAAATGGGGTTTTTCGGTGTTAAGCACTACCACGTCAGCTTTTTTACCTACTTCCAACGAACCAAGCTCAGTGTCCAACCCCAGCGCCTTGGCGGCATCGATGGTAATCATTTCCAAGGCTTTTCCCGCGGTCAGTACGTTGGCATCCTTGAAATGGGAGCGATGGAGCCAGAGGCCGATACGCAATTTTTCCAAGAGATCATAGGTGCGGTTGGGGGCACTGGCATCCGTACAAAAGGCTACGTTTACACCGCTATCCAGAAGTTCGACAACCGGACAGCGGTTTTTGATATAGGCATTGGTCATTGGACCACTTAAAACATGCGTCCCGGTGTCTGCAAGGATGTCAATCTCCTCATCGGAGATCCCCGTCACATGGGCCAGAGAGAGATTCGGCCCGAGAATGTCAAAATTATTGAAGGCATAGAGAACGTCTCCTTGATAGGCATGGCCGTGAATTGGTACGCTGAATTCGTCAGCAATGGCTTTCATGGCAACGTTCTGTTGAATGAGTTCGTCGCGACTCAGTCCTTCCCTGTGGCCGACACCAGAGGGCGTCGGATAACATCGTGTCAAACCGCTATTGCTGTCATTAAAGCGCATGACTGCTTCGCGAGTCTTGGAAAATGAATCTGCATGCGACAATACTTTTTCAGGACCGCGAACTTCACCATGCCAATCAACGAACCGTTTCGGGAAGGGAGGGTTGGGCGGGCCTATTCCCAGGATGTCACGTACGCCAATATCCACCATTCCCTCCACATGGGCTTGGGCGTAGCTCAAATCATCATATCGAGGATACGAGCCCAGCATGCTCATACCGGTGGTGACACCGAACTTAAGGCGTTCCAGGCCGGAAAGTTGTGCCTCCGCCTTCCAGAAATCCGTGGTCGTACCGCGAAAATATATGGTCTCCATGAAATCGTCCCAACTACCGGACATACCAACACCGCCTGTACCCAATGTCTTGGTCAATCCGTGGCCCGCATGGGCATGGGAGTCAATGATGCCGGGCATCACCAGTCGCCCGGAACCGTCCAATATCTTTTTCGCGGTGACATCCTTTGCCTCATTCGCCGAGCAGATAAGGCAAATCTGCCCCTGGTCAATACCAATGGAGGCATGATAAAGCACACGCCGTCCCTCGTCCATGGTGATAACGGTTGCATCGTGGATCAGGATGTCGAGTTCCATATTTCGCACTTAAACAAATGTTAAAGTATCGCTGCAAAGCCCCTGAAATAGGGATAAATATTGATAGTCATGCAGTAAAACAACCGACGATTCGTAACAACATATGAGCGCTAGTGAATGACAAAATCCTCTTTCATGCAAACGCAAGTTAATACGATAACTACTTGATAAGTTATCAAATTACGGAATGATGACTGCCGGGTCTGAGAAATTCAGGCATGATCAGTCCAAATAAAAAAACAAAACCGCGCCCTATCCCCTATTATTCAGGTAAAATGATATTTTATTTTCATAAATATAAATTATGCAAATTTTATAGCAATACCTGGTGAAAAAGTCAATTACCTTTCAAAAAACTGACTGACAATCGAAGGAAAGCAATGTCAAAACATTCGGTGATTACTACCATATCTCAGCTATACCAAGAAACGAGGACAAGAGTAATGAGATGCCAACATTTTCTCGTGTCATTCGTTGTAACTGGGTTTGAGTGGTAATTAAATAATCCAAAAAATAGAGCATGGCGGCGGATAATTATGTTACAGTTTTTTATATAAATCCCTAAAAATTGCTATCTCCGATTCATTACATAACCTTCCTGGATCCCTACAGCCAATTATTCAAATCGTCCGGCATTATTGTAGAGATAGTACCGAGCGGTCTTGTAATGAAATCAAAACTTTGTCAGGAGCATTATATGCAAGCAATGGCAACCCTTACAAATGAAGAGTCCCTGCGCTTAATTGCAAAATCAGTGGCTGCTCTGCATACCGTAAAACAGGCACGAGAGAATGGACATATTGGTTTTTCTCTTTGTTCTTCTGCAGCCTTTATTATTCAGGAGCTTCTTGGCAAGGACAGCGTCGACCCAAGTAAATACTGCTGCGGTTTTATCCACTCCCGGGGGTCTTGCAGCGTCCCTCCAGTACATCGTGAAAAACTGCTTCTACTTGAAAAGGGATCTCCGCACTGGCTGAATTTTCCCGATGAAAAGATCACGCCATATTTCGACCAGATGACGAAACATGATATCATTATCAAAAGTGGTAACATCCTTGATCCTTTTGGGAAAGCTGGTGTTCTTGTGGCTTCCCCCGATGGTGGAGAAGCCGGGGCTTATCTGCCTCAAATTGCAGCCAGAGGGATCCAACTGATCGTGCCGATGTCGATCAGCAAAACGGTTCCGCTCCCTTTGGAGGAGATCATCCCGCATATGGGCATATTAAAATTTGCCAGCGATCGCGTTCACGGCATGGCCTGCGGGATGCTTGCACTTCCGGGAAAAGTGGTCACTGAAATAGATGCTCTGAAAACCCTGTTTGACGTAAAAGCAATTCCTGCTGCACTAGGTGGTGTGGGAAGCGGAGTCGGCACGGTCACCCTGGTGCTTATCGGTGAAGACCAAGCTGTAGAGTCAGCCTGGGAGATGATCAATCACATTAAGGGTGAAAAAAAATTATCCAACTATTTTTCAAAATGCAAAGATTGCCTGGACGGCAAACTTAAGTCAGGGAGTGCGCGATGCTCTACCCGGCTCAAATCTAACCCAAATTTCTCATGAACATTGGGCAATTTCGTGGAAATGGTTGATATCTCGTAATTTGGGTAAAATTCCTTGCTCCCATGCAATTTCACAATGTTCACCAAAGGTCAACCGATCCAGCCTCGCTGCCGTGACGATTCGGCCGAAGAGCAGCAGCCGGAGTCAATGCAATCCATTGAGTTGACTATTCCAGTTTCTGCTCATTTCTTTCAGCTGAACTTCTGTGGCTATCAGGCAGCGATATATGTCCGAATCAGTCTTCAGGCAAACCGACAGGACCGACTTTGAAACCAGCAATATTTTCAAGGGCCTTGATCAAGGCATGATGTCCTTTTTGTCCATGTCCCTGGGCCTGGAGCGTCTTATAATGTTCGTAGAGTTGATTCATTAACGGTACCGGCACGGAATTATCGACAGCAGCTTTGAGCACGGCAGAGATACTTCTTAATTGCAAATCGATCGTGAATCCCGGCTGCCAATCCCGCCGGATCACCTGCGGTCCCCGATGGGTGAGCATCCAGCTTCCGGCTGCCCCGCCGCTCACCGCCTCCAATGTTTTTTCCAGATCAACACCACCGGCCTGGGCAAACAACAACGCCTCACACATAACCAGGGTGTTTCCCGAGGCCAGCAATTGATTCACCAGCTTCACCGTCTGCCCGTCTCCGCAACTTTCACCGACATGGACAATAGTGCTTCCCATGGCCTCGAGCACGAAGAGGGCTCGTTCAAAATCCGATTTTTCACCGCCGACCATGATTGACAAGGTGCCCTGATCGGCACCCTCCTTGCTGCCACTGACCGGCGCATCAAGCATTGACAAACCACATGCCGCAATCTTTTCAGCGTGATCTGAGCTCGCCTGGGGGGCAATGGTACTCATATCAATGATCAAGGTTTCGGGCCGAGCCCCCTCAACCACGCCCTGGGGTCCGAAAAGCACCTCATGAACCGCGTTCTCGTCGGTAACGCAGATCAGCACGATGCTGCTCGCCGCAGCCACTTCTGCAGACGAGTGAGCACCACGAGCGCCTTTTTCAACGAGCTCCTGTATCTTCGAGCTTGTGCGATTCCAAACGGTAAGATCAAATCCCTTAGCCAGGACATTAGCGGCCATGCCCGAACCCATGATACCCAAACCGACAAATCCTATCTTAGCAGCCATACATGCCCTTTTCTTACAAATTAACGATTTAATGGAAATTACTGCTGGAACTTAAAAACGTCGAACTGTTCATAAAGAGAGTCCAAGCGTGCTTGTTTTCCTTCCAAATCACTGCTATGCATTTCGACCATTTTGTACAGCAGCGCGTTGATCAGTGTCATACCAGCCGTGTAGGAATCAAAAACTGAAGGTCCTGAAGTATTTACCAGAAAAAGGCAGTCCGCCAGACTGGCTGCCGGGGCGATAGGGGAATCGGCAAAGACAATAACGTTACCGCCCGCTTCCGAGACATACCTGCAAGCCTTCTCGTGGAAGCGAGAGTAGCGCCTGAAGTCAAATGCTACCAGAATCTCACCGGGTTGAATATTTGCCAGTTGGTCAATCAAATTGGCAGGATTCAACAATCTGGTATCATTTCTAAAGCTCGATATTTGTACAAAAAAATAATAAGCCAGAGAAAATTCTTTACGCGTTCCCAAGGTGAAGATTGCCTTATGGCGATCTCCTATCAGTTCGAAAAAAAGTGCTACCGTTTCCTGACTTAAAACACTCAAGGTATTCTGGATATTGGATAAATCCATTTCCATGACTTCTGAGAGGCTGTCTACAGTGATCTTCGATTCTTCCCCCTGGGTGCGAAAACGATCCAAAGGTGAGTTGACCATAAAGGCAATATCATGGCGAAAGTCGGTTCTGGCCTCCCTGATATTGCCGTAACCGATCTTTGGGAAAAAACGAGTGACGGTGGTCGTATTAATGTCCAGTTCGTTGGCAATTTCAGAAGCGGACTGAAGCAGACTCAAGGGATAGGCCCGCAGTAAATAATCTGCAATGATTCGATCGCTGGGCGTGAATGCTTCTGCACCCTGACTTATTTTTTCAGCCAGGCGATTTTTAGGATGTTCCATCAATTTTTTCTCTCAACCTTATTACCTGTCCTGTCAAACAGCAATTGATGTGCCTTGCCAGCCCTGTTACCCTCTTGAATGGGCTACTTCATGGGTCACCAAGTACTGAATTGCCCATACATCCAACTCAACGCTGTGCAGGGACAAATGCCCCATCGCCGCCTTTGGCGAGCAGCCTGCCATCCTCGTAAATAATCCGGCCACGCAAAATGCTCTTGGTCACCATTCCCTGGATCTCCATGCCTTCGTAAGGCGACCACTGGGCAGAAGAGCGACTCATCTCAGCCTGAAAATGCCATTGACAATTGGGATCCAGAACGGCAAAATCGGCATCAGCACCGACGACAATTGCACCCTTGCGAGGTGCCAGCTTGAAGCGCTCTGCTGGCCGCAGAGCCAGGTAGTGCGCCAATGTAAACGGATCAAGACCTCGTTTGACCACTGCCTCGCTATACATCAATGGCAGGATCGTTTCTAATCCGGGCGCCCCGGAACCGTTATCGAAGATGTTGGGGTTCTGCTTTCTCTCAAGAGGCCAGGGTGCATGGTCTGATGCGACAAAGTCGATCAAACCATTTTGCAGGGCTCCCCACATCGCATCCCTGGCTTCTTTGTTGCGAATGGGTGGATTGATCTTGCAGAACGCTTTATGTCTATCCATATCGTCCTCATGCAAGACAAGATAATGAGGACAGGTTTCCGCAGTTACATCAACGCCCTGCCTACGGTACCAATCGACGAGTTCCAGACAACGGGGATGGGAAACGTGATAAATATGCAGCTTAACTCCAGTCCAATAAGCAAATTCCAATAATTTTGCTACGGCGGTCGTCTCGGAGATAGGCGGGCGCGTCTCACAATGAGCCTTGGGATAAGTCCTGCCTTCGCTTTTAAAACGGGAAATGAGCGCTTCGATGATAACATCGTTTTCGGCATGAAACCCCACCGCTAATCCTGTCTCGGCAATCCGGGGTAAGAGGTCCAGTAAAACGTCATCGTCGATGCGGGGGAAACGTTCGGGATCGGTCTCAAAAACACTCAGCTTGAAACCACAGGCGCCCATATCCGCCAGAGGATTTATGGCCAGGTGATCTCCATTTTTTGGCAGTGTTGCCAGTAAAGCAACATCCACTTTAGCGCTCTGGCGGATACAATTTATCTTGGCTTGAAATATCTCCGGTGTAACCACAGGAGCCCCCTGGTCGTAGGGCATTTCGATGATTGTCGTGACCCCGCCGGCGGCTGCAGCGGCGGTGGAATGTTCAAATTTTTCCTGGAGATTGCTGAACGAGTGAACATGGGCGTCCACCACGCCAGGAAAAATGAGTTGGCCCGAAACATCAATGCTCTTAGCAGCACTTGGCGCCTGGTCATTTGCATAGATGCCAATAATGACACCGTCTTTTACGCCGACCAGATGATCAACAGCAAGCCGGTCAGCAAGCACGAGGTCCCCTTTGAGTAACAGATCGAGTTTTGTTGAAGACACGGAATACTCCTTTTCAGTAAAATCTTACCCCAGCAACAGATTGGGGAGCCACAGTGATAGTTGAGGAAAGACGATTAACACCACCAAGACGATGATATCGCACATGCAAAAAGGCCATACTCCTCTGAAAATATCCTCCAGGGAAATATTCATGTCTTTGGAAATAACGCCTTTCATAGCATAAACATTGAGTCCAACCGGAGGGGTGATAGAGCCGATTTCTGTTAACTTCAGTGCAATCACCCCGAACCAGATCGGGTCGTATCCCAGTGATACGAGCATGGGGAAGACCACTGGCAAAGTGAGCGCATAAATACCCACCGGAACCATGATCATACCAAGCAGAAACATGATCCCCAGAATTCCAAGCAGGATGACGAATCGTGGTACTTCAAGGTTTTGCAACAGCATGGTCAATTCGCTGGGCAGCCCGGTAACGGCGAGAACACGGCTGTAATATAAGGCCCCTATGTTGATCAAAAACAGCATAGCGGTTGTATTGGCCGAATCTTTCATGGCCCCGGTCACATCGCCGAATTTACGCAGTGAACCAAGGAACCAGCCGAAAAGCAGGGTGATGAGTGCTCCGGCAGCCGCAGCCTCTGTGGGTGTAAACCAACCAGAGTAAATTCCACCAAGAACCACAGAGGCAATGATGATAACCGGCCACATCTGAGACGCTTCTCTTAATTTCCCGCTGCTTGGCCGGCGATTCTCATCCGAGCTGCCAGATGGTGCCAATGACGGGTTGCGTTTTACGCGATAATAAATGAGAACCGCATAGCAAAGCGCCGTCAGCAATCCGGGAATGATACCGGCTGCAAACAATTTTCCCACCGATTGCTGGGTGAAGAGCGCATAGATGATCATCATCATACTCGGTGGAATCATCGAGGCAAAGGTTCCGGCAGAAGCGATGCAGCCGACCGAGAACGATTTGTCATAGTTGAGTCGGTTCATTTCAGGCAAGGCCATTTTGCCAAAGATTGCCGTGGTGGCAATCGAAGATCCGGAAACGGCACCGAACAAAGCGCAGCTGAAACAAGTGGCAATGCCAAGAGACCCCGGCACCCCTTTACTAAGAACATTGACGCCGTTATAAGCCCGCCGTGTAAACCCTCCAATGGCAGCAAAAGAACCCATCAGGATGAAAAGGGGAATACAGGCCCAGGTGGGCGTTGCTATTGAAAAATAGGCGACCTGACCCAATAATGACAAAGAGCTGTTAAATCCCAATAACAAGGTGCTTATAATTGCACCGCTCAACAGGAAAGAGAGCCCGATTTGCAGTCCCATTCCCATCAAAACCAACAGCAAGAGGATGCAGAGGATACCACCGGTGAAAAAATCCATTATCGCCCTACTCCGAATTATTTTTCACTGAACTGACCTCGAAATTGAGAACATATCTCTTATTGATGGTGCAGATGCTCGTCGCTACTTTTTCCTTTCCTTATCGCTTCTGCCAGATTGGCGATGGTCTGAATCAGGAAAAAAAACAGACCGATAACCATCAGAAATTTTACCGGCCAGATATGAAGCTCCGTCGTTCCACCAATTGATTCGTTTTTTTGAAAAGATGCCAGGGCGTTTTGAGAAACGGCATAGAGCAACAGACCGACGGTAAAGACAGCCATCATATGGGTGAAAACGACCACCGCCTTCTTGATCCGGTACGGCAGTGCATTTACAACCAGCTCAAGACCGATATGCTCGCGGTGCTGCTCACAGCGCGCC
>JABDPQ010000648.1 GCA_013042695.1 Desulfobacterales bacterium
ACCGGATATACCAGCCAGAGAATCAGCAGGTTCTCAGGTTTTAAGATCCTGTCTGCCATATTGTGGGTGAGTTCAGGCCAGTTGCGGGCGGCAAGAATCACCGCGCTGGTAACAATCAGCAGCCAGATGAGAAAACCGATCCGGCCGATGAAAGGTTTGACCAGGTGCATCCATCTGACCAAGAATCGATCGGGATCAACCAGTGGAAATCGCAGCGCAAAGGGGTTGGTAAGACGTTGCTTCCATTTGCCGCGATGCTTTTCCTGGCGCTGGAAAAGCTCATCCGTGTCGGGTGGAATATCG
Source organism: Desulfobacterales bacterium (assembly GCA_013042695.1). Taxonomy (GTDB): domain Bacteria; phylum Desulfobacterota; class Desulfobulbia; order Desulfobulbales; family Desulfocapsaceae; genus JABDPQ01. The sequence continues at coordinate 304 of JABDPQ010000648.1, forward strand.
CTTTGCATGACATCAGCACCGTGAAGCTGAGCGAGCAGCTGGATGATTTCATCCTGGGTGGGGGCTTCGTCTTCGAGCGCCTCGGTTGCCGCAGTCCATATCTCTGCTACCGTACGTTTGCCATCCATCAGGCCGATGATGAAATAGGCGGTCTTGTTGAACCGGTGCTGGCGGTTGGAGGAAGGATCCTGCAGCACATACCAGGTCTGGCCGCGATAAATGTGCCTGTAGAGCCGGGTGTGGTTTCGCAGCTGTGGTTTGATGTCGGCAACCCGGTACCAGTATGTGGAGTAAAGAGACATATTTTAGACGACAATCATGTTGCGTTGGTTCAAAATCCTTATGGTCACGCTCGCCTTATCATCAACTGCGGTTATGGCCAGAGAGACCAAAACGTCAGCCGCAGCCAGTCGACCAGGTTATGAGTCCAGATCCAGATCAGTTTGCGGCGCTCAATGGTGATCTTGGCGACACCCTCCATCCCCGGACGCAGAAGGTCGGAGGTTTCATTCATTTTGGCCTCAACCTGAAAGAAATTGCGTCCTTCTTCTGCAGTTGAGACCGGTGTCACCTTCTCCACGGTAAGTTCCAGCGGTTTTCTCGGCATCCCGGAAAGGATCAGGTCGCCGCGTTGGCCTGGTTTAATCTCGCCAACATCACGTTCATCAATGTTGAGAATAACCCGGTAGACATCGAGCGGAGCAACGGTAAAAAGCACTTGGCCGCGCTCGACCGGAGAGCCCAGCGCCTGGGTAAGATCGCCGCTGACCACAAGACCGTCGAAAGGCGCCGCGAGCTGGGTGCGCATGAGCTGCTCACCGACCAGATTAAGCTGGGCTTCTGCCTGTGCTATGCGGGCCTGGGTAATGCTGACGCTTGAGCGGTCATGCCGGGCCAGAGCATCACGATATTCTGTCTCTAGTTGATCGAGCTGACTTGCCCATTTGCGATACTCAAGATTGAGGTCTTTGACGTCTAAGGTGCCCAGTAAATCCCCGCTTTGTACAATATCACCTGGTCTGATACTGGCTTTGGCGATATAGCCGTTCTGGGGAGCGACGATGACGCGCTGTGTCTGAGCCTCAAGGCGCGCATCACCGGTGACGCGGTAGTCAGTCGAAATAAATAGAAGCATGCCGAGAACAGCGATCAGGCAGGCAAAACCAGCCTTTAAGGCGATATTGCTGCGGGATTTGTCGAGTGCTTGTTTGCCGGATTGGCGCAGTCGCTGCAGCAGCCCCTGTTCATCACGGCGCCGCACATCAAGCACCGGACCGATCATTGAGACGATCTGTTGACAATGCTCGATCGATGCGTCATCGAAGGCACGCTCCACCGGACGTTCAAACAATATGGCTCCAAGCATTTTACCGTTTGCAGCGAACGGTACGGTCAAGACATTGCCGATGTGATGATCATCAATAAGGGTGGCGTGGCAATGGGTCGGTAATACCTCATCAGTGAGTTTCGGGTAGCAGATGGAGTGGTTCTGGTCGATGGCTTCATGCATGGCCTCGCCGATATCGCGGATGAGATTAGACCTGCGATCAAATCCGGCACTATGGGAGACTGCCTCAACCGCTATACTGCTCTTATCGAGAAAACCGATAGAGACACGATCAGCCAAAACACGGGCGGTGAGATCGGTGGCAACATCAGTAGCTGCCTCATCAAATCTCTGATGCTCAAGACAGGATGCCACAAGTTCGACAATGGTGACCAGCTGTTTTTTCTCTGTTGAGGTGCGCTGTTTGAGGATAGATTCATACCAGTACGCCGCATTGGCAATCTGCTGCATGGCAGTCTGCTGTTTGGCAGGAATGCGATTATACATCTGCAGCGCGACGGCTCCAAATGGCTGCTTGTCGATATAGAGTGGAGCGGCAATGATATCATGAGGTTCGCCGGTATCTTTTTTGGTGGTCAGGTTACTTAATAATACCGATCTTCCACCTGAAATGGCTGATTTTGCCGCCTCTGAGAGTGCCTCGTATTCGTTCAGCTTATTGGGCCAGAAGGCAGACACCCCATAGCCATTTTTTTCTTCTGTCTTTAAGAAAACGACACCGCGTGTAACCCCAATTGTCAGGTTACACAGGGTATGAAGCCAGTTCTGTGTCAGTTGATCCATTAACAGCGATGTTTCTATTGAATAAGATTTTTAAGATATTCTGCTAGTTAAACTGCTTTCACTCATCTCATGATATAGAAAAAGAAAGAAGCTTGTCAAGGAAGGTGAAGGAAAAAGCGAAATGAGGAAATTCTTATAATAACAGGGTTTATAACTCAACGGCGTTGCAGAAATACCCATGGGAGATGTGCTGGGATGCTCTCAATAACGCCTGAAGCGGCTTTCAAGGAGGATTATTTATCGCCGTTTGTATAGTTTGAAACTTCAATAAGGTTCTGGTCGGGGTCTCTGAAATAAAGTGAAATAATCGCGCCCGAACCACCTGTGCGACTCACCGGCCCGTCGATGATTGCAACCCCGCAGGAAATCAAATGAGCCATGGCTTCATCTATCGGAGTCTTGATGATAAAGCATAGGTCAGCACTGCCGGTGCAGACGCTGCCGGCTTTTGGCTCAAATTCACTACCCAGCTGATGCAGGTTTATTTTTTGCCTGCCAAAAAAAAGCGCCACCCGATTATCACCAAATACAACCTTCTCCATCCCCAAAACTTTCTGGTAAAATTCAACTGTCTGGTCGATATCGCGCACTGTTAGTACCAGGTGATCTAGTGAGTCTACTTTCATGTCATCGGGTGATCGGTTTATCTGGAGGTGTCTGGAATCAGCTGCATCCGCAATCGCAACTTCCGCCACAGCCACTTTGACTAAGCGATTGGGAAATTGCCTGAACTACTTCCCTGTCTTCTGCCACAGCAACATCTGCTATGGTGATTGTGAGGTTGAGCGAATCGGGCAGGGTGGTTATTCCCATCTCGTTGAGCAGCGGGGCCATAAGATGGCCGCACATCTCATGGGCGTTGGCTCGATTAATGTTAAGCTCGATACAATCATTAATTTTCTTTTCATAAAGCGCTGATTCCAGCAGACACAACCCTGAGCTTGCCACGCCATAAATAAATTCGAAGCTTCCTGGCTGTAAGTCAATACTCTGAGGTTTTGGCACGATGCCAGTCGCTCTAATGGATAAGGTTACTTTTTTCAGATTATCGATATGCATAGCTCATCCTTTCGTAAAAATAGGGGACAGACCACGGTTTTCGCAACGAAAACCGTGGTCTGTCCCCTATTTTTGCAGGCAGTCCCTGCACAATTTCTTTTCATTGAATTCTTCGAGTTTAGTCATCATCACCGGTTCGTGGCACCCATCACATAAGTGAGATGGCGCCATTTGCGCTTTTGCGGGAAGCGAGATGTCTGTATCTTCAACTATAAAAAAGGCTTCCGGGCCATCATCAAAAAGTTTCTTGCTGCGTGATTCCGCCAGGTGTTCATAGGTTTTTATTTCATCGCTATCAGCCCCACCGGAGCGGATTTTTTCGGCCAACGCTATTTCGTGAGCTGGTGCATCCATAACGCCTGGCCGCATGGCAATCCTGACGCCAACGCCGGTAGAGCGGCTGCCGAAAGTAAAGGCCATTTTACCGATGTCGCGGTAGAGAAGATTGCCTTTGCCAAAGGTGCATCCGGTAAGCACCTGAATGGCATCGCAGCAGCAGGCATCCGTTTCAGTGATGCAAATGAGCTCTTCATCGAGGGCGCGTTTCTCCTTGAGATGGCGCATGGCCAAGTGAGCCGCCATATACCCAAGTGTCAATCCCATACAGACATGCCCATGAAAATCAGCACAGGCTTTATAATCGCTTTTGTTGACAATTTCTTCTGGAATAATCATCTGATCACCAATTCAGGAAATAGGGGACAGACCACGGTTTTCGCATCGAAAACCGTGGTCTGTCCCCTATTTCCTGTTGCTGTTTTTTTCATGCTGTTAGTTTAAACAATTATTGTCTTGGAGTAAACAGTGGCGGGTTTGTCGCTATAATCTCTCTTAGTGCGATTGTGTCCAGCGGCATATGCGTTTTTCAAGCTGATCAAGGATCAGATAGAGGGTGAAACCGAGCAGGGCCATGCAGGATATGCCGGTATACAGGGCGACGTAGTCGGCGCGGCCCCATGAATCCATAATGATGTAGCCGAGTCCTTTGGTCGTGGCAAAAGATTCTACGAAAAACAGGATGGCAACAGCAGTGCCAATCGATATGCGCATGGCGGTGAGTATTTTGGGAATCGTGGCAGGCAGTATAACATGGTAATAGATCTGCAGTCTGGTAGCACCCAGGGTTTGCATAGAATAATAGTAGTTCCGATTAATGGCTCTGGCCGCATCTCTTGTGGTGACCAGGATCTGGAAAAAGACAATCAGGGCGATCAGGAAGATTTTCGAGAAATTGCCGATGCCAAACAGGATGATGATCAATGGCAGGAGCACAACGTGCGGGATCGGGTAGAGCAGGTAAATAAATGGAGAAATTCGTTTGCGCAATGGCTCCTCTGCACCGACTGCAAGGCCCAGTGGAACGGCTGCTGCAAGCGCCAGAAAAATTCCCGAAAGTGCGCGTAAGGTACTGATGGCAAAGTCATCGAGCAGACTTCCATCTGCCAGCTTTCTGCCAATGTCTATTAATACCACCCAGGGTTCGGGCAGGGCCATGGAGTGCATCATAAGTGCCGCAAGTTCCCACAGGAAAAGCAGGCTCAGCGCCGCAATAATGATATCACGCTTACTACCCATGCTGCTCTCCTTTGAGCATTTCCCGCAGATCGGTACAGGCGTGGAAAAAGGCATCACTTTTTCGGTAATCGACCACTCCCGCCATGGGATTTTCTACAATGCTCAGAATGCTCCCAGGCCGTTTGCTCAAAACGATAATCCGGCGTCCGAGAAATACAGCCTCTTCAATGGAATGGGTAACCAGGACAGTGGTAATTTTTTTTTGCCGCCAGATTTCGAGTATGAGGTTCTGTAATCTTTCACGAGTCAGTGCATCAAGAGATGAAAGGGGCTCGTCCATATACAAAATATCAGGTTCTATGGCCAGCGTTCGGGCCAAGGCTACCCGCTGCTGCATGCCTCCGGAGAGTTGCCCCGGATAGTGATTGTCAAAACCAGTCAATCCCATTTCATCGAGCAGGTTATCCACCCGGGAAGCGATACGGTCTTTGGATTCGCCCAGCAAGGTGAGTCCGAGACTAATATTCTGCCAGACTGTTTTCCACGGAAAAAGTCCAAAGTTTTGAAGTATGGTGCCGCTGCGTCGATTGCCTGAGACTTCTATCGTTCCAGAATTTGGTTCAAGCAGACCAGCAAGCAGAAACAGCAGAGAAGTTTTACCGCAGCCGGAAGGGCCGATAACAGCGCAGCTTTCATTTCGTTCAATACGAAAGGAAATATCCTGCAGCACTGAATGATGGGCGCCGTCAAGATCAAAACTCAGACAGGCAGACTGCACAGTGATCATGATCAGTGGGAGCTATCCATGAAATCGGTTGCTATCATCGCTTCATAAGGAATTTCATCAATAAGTTGCTTTTTTGTCAGCCAGGTGATGATCGGCTGGTACAATGACTTACTAAAGGGCTCAGGCAGCGGGTAGGTAGGGATTGGATAACTCTGTGCCAAAAACGGAGGAATGCGTCCCTTTTCCATGAAAAGTGCTCGGTATTTTTTAGGATTTTTGTTAATGGCTTGAACGGCAAGCCTGTAGGCTTGAAAAAAACCAGCTATTTCCTTTTTCCTCTCAGAAAGGACATCTGCTCGAAAGATGATGACTGTCTGGGAGAGGCTGGTACTGCCTCCTGCATCAGTAATGAGTATTTTTGCCCCTTTACCGGCCGCTATCGAGGCAAGCGGTTCTGGCAGGGTTGCTGCCTGGACGGAGCCGGAAAGCAACATCTGCATTCGGATGGGCATTTTTTTTACTTCAATTTTCTTGATTTCCGTGGGTTGAAACCCCTCTGTTTCAAGCATTCGATCGGTGACATATTCGATAATGGTGGCGTTGGAGACTGCAATCTCGACGCCTTTGAGATCTGCAACAGATTGGATATTTGATTTAGGGGCCGCAAGGATTGCAAAGATACCCTCCTGGGGAGTCTTTCCCAGGCAAAGTGAGGTTATCTTGAGCTCACCCCTGCCTTTATCATAGAGAATCGCTCCTACCGGATCGGCAATGGCGCCATCAATGGCCTTGGCGGCAAGGGCACTGTCTCGTTCCAGGGCACTGAGAAATGGTATCAGCTCAACAGTGATATTCTGCTGCCCGTAGAATGTCTCTTGTTCTGCGACATAAAATGGCACCGAGTCCTCAATCAGCAGCAGGCCGATTTTTAGCGTCTCATCAGCCATGACGGGTAGAGCAGTCACCATAAAGATGACGAATAGCACAAATTTTTTCATGAAATATACCTGATTTCTCTGACGTTACC
>JABDPQ010000653.1 GCA_013042695.1 Desulfobacterales bacterium
CAGATGGGCGGCTGGTTCAATAAAGAGATCAACTCGATCGGCGACTTAAAGGGCCTTAAGATTAGGATCGGCGGATTCGGGGGGGAGACCTTGAAAGCAGCTGGTGCAGAAGTGGTTTCGGTGCCAATGAGTAAGCTCACGCAGGCGTTGAAAGACGGTGAGATTGAGGCCGTAGAATTCGCCGGACCAAATATAGATATGAACCGCGGTTTCCATAAACTGACTAAATATTACTACTATCCTGCTTGGCACGAACCGTCGGGAGCCTTTGATCTGTTCATCAACAAGGCCAAGTGGGACGATCTGCCTTCCGATGTCAAGGCCGTCATCACGGCAGCGGCGGGGGCGGTTAACAGCCACAAACTCTGCTATCGTATGGCTAACAACTGCGCTGCCCTGGCAAAGCTCACAGGTGAGCACGGCATACAACTCAAACAATTTCCCGACGAGTTACTCAAAGAACTGGCGCTTCTGTCCGACAAGGTGCTCAGAGAGCATGCATCAAAGGACAAACTCGGTGAAGAAATTTTGAACAGTATAAATGAATTCAGAAAAAACGCAGTCGGTTTGGCAGCAGTACAAATGCAGCCCTATCTGGCGGCACGCTCCGCCGTTTTATGATGCCGACCAATCTCTTAAATTAGTCTGAGACTCAGGAGGCAGAGTCAGGAATGGCTCTGCCTTTTTCTTTATCCACATCCCAGATAATTCCTGTCAATCAATCTCGATGTACAGGAAAAACGTCAACGATGCCTTAATAAACAACTATTAAGATTGCCAATGATTGTATTTCTTTTGAAAGCCTGCTAATAACTATTTTTAAAACTGTATTGTTTTGGAGGGAAGGCTGGAGTGCCTGCAATAAGGTTCTATATCTGTCAGAAACAGGACTGTCGTTTATTATAAGTTATGTGAAGAAACTTATGAACGAAGAATAAAATGGCAAAACACCAATGTATTCCAATAAAAACAGATGTTGCCTCTGTCTTTGACTCTTATCCTCAAAAAATAAGAACCAAGCTATTGAATCTACGCCAACTAATATTGGAAACAGCGGCTTCGATAGAATGTGTTGGTGAAATAGAAGAAGCTCTCAAATGGGGTGAACCGAGCTATTTAACACCAAAAACAAAAAGTGGTAGCACAATAAGAATTGCTTGGAAAAAGTCTCAAGGAGAACAATATTCAATTTATTTCAAATGTACGGCGAATTTAGTACCTGCATTCAAAGTAAAATATCCTAATGATTTCAAGTTTGGCGGAAACAGAAGCATTGATTTCAACATAGATGATAAAGTCCCAGCAAAAGAGTTAAAAAGCTGTATCGCATTAGCTCTAACTTATCATCTCAATAAAAAACTAGAGGAATCTGCCAGGTGGGAAATGGTAGATAAACTCATTTAACCAGGCGCATCACAAGGAATTTAATAAGCTACGCTCCTGAAAATCCTGTGAGCCAACGTTAGGCTGATACTACTATGTTCCTGGTTACTCTATGAAAGTAACAGTTGGAAAATTTACGATTGCTTGTCGTTTTATCTGTAGTGCACTGGTTTTCTGGCCCTTGGCTTATCGGATATTTGTCGAGGATGGGAGCGCGGTCGAGTTCCTCATTTTGATATTATTTGCAGCTTTGGCAGGATTAGTCCTTCTCTTAAATTCGCTATTCTGTCTCGTCCGTTATCATACGTGGAGTTCAGCAGTTGTCAGCCTCATTTTTGTTGGCGTGAGTGCGATCGGGTTTACTGTGGCGTGGCACTACCTCCCTCAGTTCAGAATGTAAGATTGGAGGGCCTTAAGAAAGATTAGCTTAAGAGGGGGAAAAACACATCGCTTTGCTGGTGTTAACATTACTACATCCAATCTCAAGAATTTCTCTATTTACCTCATATTGAGGTCATTCCTGCACATATACCTGTACGAGATAATTCCTGTCAATCTTTGTGATTGTGCAAGCTCAATCTTGTTTTTGTGGAATAAATCAACGTTTTTTGTTCCAATTTTCTTGTCTCTTTTTGCAACGAGCAATTCTTTTCTTCCAATCACCTTCCCATCCTTGCTCATCGGCCTGAATACACAAGTCTATACATTCTTGAAATTTCCAATGTTTTTCTAGAACAATTGCAAGTTGTTTAAACCCTGTAGGGTAAAGACAATAATTGGCCTGTTTTTTACCTGCTTCCCTAATTGCTTGGTGTGACATCTTGATTTGCTGTTTACATGCCCACATTGCTTTGTCAAAATACAAAGGGTTTTTCCTATGATAGTAACAAAATGAAATCATCAGAGTATAGGCTATATGTTGATAGAAAATATCATTTTGTTTTGTTGCCATTTCTAAGGCTTTTTCAATAATAATTAGAGATAGAAGTCTATCCTGACGAAGAAAATTTACTTGTTCAGAAAATCCCAACAAAAATTGTATCGCATTAAGGTTCGTATTATAGTGATTATAGTACTGGAATGATTCTTTTAATTCGTCTGTAGTTAAATAATCTTTTTTCGTCATGTAAGACCGACACTCCTCAACCATGAATTTGCGGTCTTCAGCAGTGAAAGCTGTTTTCCACCATTCCTCTAAACCGTAATAACCAATTTTTCCCTTAATAACGTTTAGTCGAGGATTCAAAAAATCAAATAGTCCCATAACTTCCTTCTTTCTAAGATTATGAATCCAATACCTAAGAATTATTCCCAAAATGATTCATTAATTCCAATACTATACCTACACCATTATGCAATCTTTGCGATATATATTTATGCATCCTGACACCATCCAAGATTGACAGTGAACAATCTTCTGCGTTGATATGTACAGAAAACACCTTAATTAGAAGGAGAAGACAAAACGGTTTACCTTCGATTCGGCAATATTAAGTTTAATGATCAGTTGCCGAGATTACGTCATAAGGAATAATCTTAACCTCGTCTTAGACTTTTAAAGAGCGATTTGAAGATGCCTCAGGTGGAAATAAAACACCCTAGTTTTTAAAGCGAGGTTATTCCATCCATCCCCGAATGGTGAACACGAACGTAGACACATCCTTACCTTGATGGCGAAATGAAATGAAGTTCATAAATACTCAGAAAGACGAGGTTAGCTTCAAAACGACAAGCGTCACATCGTCTTCAACCTCTGCTTCCTGTCGAAAGTCGGTAAGTCCGCCAATAACACTCTCAAGAATAGTATCGGCAGCCTGGTCACTGTTATTTCGGAGAATTGCATAGAGTGCTTCTTTGCCAAACATTTCTCCTTGTGGATTTCGGGCCTCCCATATTCCATCCGTACCGAGCAGAATGATCTGACCGTCATTAAGCCCGTCTCGCATGTTCTCCACAAACTCGAAATGCTCATTTACCCCCAGAACGATTCCTGGACCCTTTAACTCAGTAAACGAGTCAGTCGCCGGGTCATAAAGTATGGCAGGGTCATGTCCGGCCCTCACCCATTTCAGTGATCTGTTCTTTTTATTTATGGTCAAATAGAATATCGACATGAAATTACCTGATTCAGCCACATCTCTTGTCAACTGACGATTTACATCAGTTATTATCTCGGCAGCAGTACCAGGAAGTGCAGTTCGTTGACGCAGAAACGCTCGGGCTGTGGCCATCACTAAGGCTGAAGAAATTCCATGGCCCGACACATCACCTATAACGATACCGAGTCTTTCTGATCCACCCTCATCATATTCGACAAAATCGTAGTAATCCCCTCCGGTTTCATCACAATATACTGACCTACCGGCTATCTGAACACCCTCAGGCTCTGGGGCCTTGGCCGGTAAAAGATTTTGCTGAACTTCCTTGGCTATTGCCAACGACTGACGCAACTGATCCCGATGCCGGAGTCCCCCAACCATTTCGTTAAACGAATGCATAAGGTCGCTGATTTCGTTGCTGCCTGTCGGCTTGAGACGAACAGTCAAATCCCCAGAAGCAACTTCTTTAGCCCCATAATTGATTGACAAAACAGGAACTATAATTCGCTGTCTGAGAAAAAGCAGGATCCCAAAGATGAGTAAAGACGTCACCACCGTAAGTCCCAGAATGACCTTCATAGTAAATCGTTTGTACTCAGCCCTAATCAACTCAAAGGTACGCTCGACGCTTATAATCAGCTTTATCACAGCCAATAATTCGCCGTTCTGTCTCCTCATAATTGGATAGAGTGCATCAATAACCCTAATCTCAGGCTGTCCTTCGACCATTCTCAGCTTTTTGATCTGTCTTTCTACGAGCGGATCTCCTGATTCGATAACCTCCTGAACATCCTTCGGGATGAAGTTTTTAGGTCTATGCTCAGGTTTGCCGGGGCTGTATATCAGTCCATCTGGATCTAGTATTTTATGCTCCAATACTGTTCCATTTGTATCTCGAACGATAACACCAACAATAGCAAAATCCATGTTCTCGCCAATAACTTCCACCCGTTTATGGATTAGTTCTATAATACTCTTGGTATTTTTCTCCATCACCAACCGTCGTACAGATGATTCCATAGCTGAGAGAAAAATGATGGCCTTGTTCTCCACCTCCTTGAGTGCTATCTCCCTCATACTCTGTCTATAGAGAATGATACTCAAAACAAGGGATGCCAAGGACAGACTGATGATGATCATTGCTGCCTGAAAAGCCACGTTATTTATGAACTGAGCTTTACGAATCATTCCCAGCAATTGTTATGGTTTAAAAAAGCTTAAATGAGGAACCAAAATATTAATATTACTTAATGTATTATAGAACAAGATCTCAACTGGAAAGCTATATGTTTTGTGAAAATTTTATAATAAAGGTTCTTCCTGTATCCCTTCAGATTCATATCAGCAAATTCCCCAGCCCATATCAATCGGTAGCTTCACAGCTTAATCTAGAGAAGGGGCAACAAGCATGGCAAAGGCTGCCCGAAAGCATCTTTTCTTTTAAATGGAATTGTATAGAGGTCTTATGGAGAATCAATTAATGAAAAACGGTGGGACTCCTTCCAGTCTTAGATAGCATATTGACTTAAAGAGCCCCACTTCAGTGGAAGGTCAATCAACACGAATATAAGCTCTACCAACCATAGAATGCCTTCACAGTATCCCACGCAACCGTTTGAAGGAATTTAGCCATTTCAGAGTCAACTGCGTCATAGTAGTTATACGGATTACCAACGGGTGATGTCTCATATATTGCGGAATAAACCGTACATGCCGCAAGGTAGGTTCCCAAGAGATCAGGATGGCTTCCGTCATAATGCTTTTGCAATACTATTCCGGGCTTCTTCTTATAAGCTGCATCAAAAGCCAATCCCACGGGAATGACCAAAGCATCTATTTGATTCCCTGCGTCTAAGTAGCCCTTCCGGTTCATTTCCAGCATCTCTGGGTTGTACTTCTTGTGCTTTTCAGTATACGCCCAAGTCATAAACACTGCAGTTTTGGCACCTGTGGCTGTGATTAGTTTGTTAAATTCTTTGGCTTTGTTTACAAAGCTATCGTGTTTTTCTGGATTTGTGTGTGCTGTGGAATGTCCTTGTAAAATCACTACATCAAAGGGTTTCTTTAATCCGAGTGCGCCCTCTTTCAAATAGCTTTCGATGTGATGATGCCACAAGTATGAACCTGAAATAGTGGCTGATTTGTAGCTGTATTTACCTTCTTTATCAGCAGCACGGGCTAACCTCACGACATGGTTATGAAGACTATCTCCGTAGTACAAGTAACTATTGCCTACAAAGAGAAGAAGTGGTCCCGAAAAATTGCACAAGCCGTTAAGTGAAAAACCTGCTACCTATTGAATGACCTTATGGTCATAAACATGGAGCAGAAAATGGCAAAGAGAACAAGACGAAAACACTCATCGACATTCAAGGCCAAAGTGGCGTTAGCAGCACTGGTTGGAGACAAAACCCTGGCTGAGCTAGCACACCAGTATGATGTACACCCGAATCAGATTACCCAATGGAAAAAACAACTCAGCGACCAAGCTGTAAATGTTTTTGATGGTGGCAGGTCACCTGAGCCGGCTGTAGATTTGAAAACGCTACATGCCAAAATTGGACAATTGACGCTAGAGAATGATTTTTTAGAAAGTGCGCTCTCCAAGGCGGGATTGCTGAGCGCAAAAAGATGATTGACCGTCGCCACCGTCTTTCAATTAGTCGTCAAGCCAAGCTAATTGGAATTAGCCGTGGGAGTGTGTATTATCGCCCAAAACCTGTCAGTGCCGTCGATCTGGCTCTTATGCGTCAGATCGACGAATTACATTTGGAGCACCCGTTCATGGGATCGCGGATGCTGCGTGATCAGCTTAACCGAAAGGGTTTCGAAGTTGGCCGCAAGCATGTTAAAACGCTGATGAGAAAAATGGGCATTGAAGCACTTTACAGCAAACCGAGTACCAGCAAAAGACATCCCAACCACACAATTTTTCCGTATCTGTTGCGGGGCAAAGACATCAAACGGGCCGATCAGGTATGGGCACTTGATACCACGTACATTCCAATGGCAAAAGGATATGTTTATCTTACTGCCGTTGTTGATTGGGCCAGCCGAAAGGTTCTGGCCGCAAAGATTGCGATTACCCTGGAAGCTGCTCATGCGGTAGACGTGCTGCAGGAAGCATTCAGTCGCCATGGCAAGCCAGAGATAGTAAATACTGATCAAGGCAGCCAGTTTACTGCCGGTGAATTTGTTCAAAAAGTAAAAGACCACGGATGCAAGCTCAGCATGGACGGTCGTGGAGCTTGGCGAGATAATATTTTTGTAGAGCGTTTATGGAAAACTGTGAAATACGAGCGAGTATATCTGTATGCTTATGATTCAGTAGCAGAGGCCAGGAGTTCAATCATGCAGTATCTTGATTGGTACAACCGGTCCAGGCCGCACTCAAGATTAAACAAGAAAACACCTGATGAAGCATATGGTATGATGCTGCCTGCGCTTACGCTGGCAGCTTAAAACAGGCAGGGATTCCACTTAAAAACAACGGAATGTTGTTCAAACAAGCAGGTCCACTTCTCTGTTTATTGCTCTGACATCAGTTACATTTGGACATCTGAGGGTTGGCTTTACCTGGTGGTTATTTTGGATTTGTTTTCACG
>JABDPQ010000660.1 GCA_013042695.1 Desulfobacterales bacterium
CCACTTTTGCCAAATGTGGCCTCGAAAAAAGCAATTCCAAAAAACACATGACTGCCGAAGACAATAGACAAGCAAAGAAGAACAAAAGTATCTTTTTGTATCAATTTAACAACGTGCAGAATTGTTAAAAAAGATGTGATAACTGCAATGGGAAGTAGTGATGCAAATATCATTAAAAAATTTTGATTGAAGTCCCAGAGATTCATTTGTGCAATTTTAACGAAAAACAAGGCCGGTAATGCGAAATAATAAACCAGGGAGGAAATCCCTTTCGTATGTTCTCTCGATAGAATACCCAACTTACGTGCCAGATAGCCAAGCGATATCAAAATTGCGATGGTGAGAAGTGAGAAGAGTACCTGCATGGTTAGTAAAATACCATACCCTGGTTTGGAAGGCGATGATAGAGAATGCCCTGATTGATCACGCCAAAGAGCGCAATGGGGGGATGTTTAGAGAAACTATTTCAATCGTTAATTGTAAATTGAAAAAGTTACGATCTTCCCAAACGGTTCAAGTTTATCGATAGTGCCACCTCCGGCATCTCAGTAGGCCGGGGGGGGCGTTCTCTCGGGTATAAGTTTTTTGGTCCCCCAAAATCCGTCGCGGTATGTTCGGCAGACAATATTGCGAGGTTTGTATATAGCGTACAAAAACCCTTACTTATGAGCCTTTTGCAAAACTAAGATTTTCGCTCAAAATCAAGGCATGCGAGAAATTTTACCACAGGCATATGATTGATATTCCGAGGATAAAATTTTAAGCATAACGCAGAGTTTGGGCGAAAAGATCGTTTAGCAAATGGCTCTTATATGTGCTATGCAGGGTTATCCAGGTGCTCAACTCCTTTCCATACATCGTGTACTAGAGCCTCCCTTGACGATTTCTCAACCAAGTCAGCCAAATCCAATGCATTTTCGAGGCTGATTCCCAGCGTTACGAGACCATCTTCTTTTAAAAGAAGTACGTCAACGCCTGTGTAACTGGTTCTAATATCAGTTCTACAATCACATAAACCACAGAACCTTGAAATACATTCAGCACACCGCACTTTCAGTACCTCTTTGATAGTACTACGGGCAGTGTCAGTAAGATTGAACGAGGGGTTTTTCAGTGCATAGGCAGAAACATATGGTGGATACAGATGTGCAATCGCGTGTATATCGGGCCTCACCTGATAGGACTTCAAATGATACTTTGTCTCACTAGGCAGAATCAAACTGGTGCTTTTATCCACCAAAGTCCCCATTTCATCTATCAAACAAACATCCGTACTCTTTATATCCTGAAAGCTGGTTTCTGCTGACGTAATGAGATAGAGACCCGCTTCCGGCAACCTCATGCTGATAACACCACGTATTGTTGTGGTCAGATTTCTTTCATACGATCTGCGGGCTATTTTAGTAAGTAGTTCTTTACTCTGTTGCATGGGATAAAGAGCCTTCGAATCTGTACCTGCTGGTGTGTTGGGTTGAGACATGGTCGGGATAGAGATAGCCCTTGAAAAGCTTAATCGGGCACTAGGTATAAATAATCGTGGAAAGAACCCCTTTGGAACAGACCCAAAAGCAACTCCTGGGTGCAATCAAGATTCGTTTTCAGGTCTGTTGTTCACCTAGTACTCGTCGAGTAGGTAACAATCCACTCGACCTAGGTTATCTTAACAACCACTTTGATAGCATCTTCAATGCGCTCTTTGGCGTATTTAAGTGCGGTTGGCACATCTTCAAACGGAAATGTGTGTGTATGTATGATAGTCGCATCAAATCTCTTCTGTTCCATGAATGCCATAGCCCTGTGGGTAGCACTCTGGCCTTCACCCCGTATACCGTAGACGTAGATATTATTGCGAACCAAGTTAGCAAGATCAACAGGCACAGGCTCATGGGGGAAGGCGGCGAGGCATATACGGCCTCCTCGATTCGTCATCTGAGCCGCTTCATTCAGCGCATTGGATGCACCGGAACATTCCAGAACATAATGGACCCCTTTCCCCTTGGTCAATTCAAGTATTTTATCTACCGGGTTCTCTTCACGTACATTTATTACCTGGTCTGCTCCCAACTTCTTGCCCATATCCAGGCGACTATTCCTGGTACCGGTCAGGATAACAGGTTGAGCACCCAGTGATTTGGCCATCGCGACACCCATAAGACCGATCGGTCCCGGGCCTGTTACGGCTATAGATTTGCCCGCGATCAGTCCGCCCATGACATCGAGGCCATACATAGCAGTTCCTGCGGTTACTACAAGCGTTGCCTCTTCATCACTCATCTCATCAGGAACATGGATAAGGGTGTTGACGTTGTTGACGGCATATTCAGCAAAAGCACCGTCTGTGGTAAATCCGTTTGCCCGATGCCCTTTGTCTTTATCACCGTAGTTCATTCCATAGTTAGAGCAGGATGTGTACATGCCTTCTCGACATCGCTCACAGCGACCACAGCCCGCATGAACCTCCGCCGTAACACGATCGCCAATCTGGAAATCATCAACACCACGACCGAGTTTAACCACAGTCCCCATGTATTCATGTCCCGGCGTATAATTTTTATTGAAGGGAGACCCACCTTCGATTATTGCCGGGAGCCCGTAAGAAAGTATCTCTAGATCCGTACCGCAGACAGCTACAGCATCGACTCTTACCAGAATTTCGGCCGGACCCGGCTCAGGTACAGGTTTTTCGGTCAACCTCAACTGCTCCGGATCATCAAGAACCCAGGCTTTCATTGTTTCTGGAATGTCATAATTCTGATTATTCTTGCCTTGCTTCATTTTTTCCTCCGGAGTTTATGTTGGTAAAGAGGCGAGCAACCTCTGGTTGCTCTTATTTATTGTCAAGCCCGCTAGTTAACCGGCCGGTAATTAATTATTTTGAGCCTTTTTTTTGCTCAGCAACGGCGCTACGAGAGGCAACGTAAATGAGAAAAATGCCAATAGTAAGAATGTCAAGCTAATAGGATGCGTAAAAAATATGGAGTAGTCCCCCTGCGAAATAATGAGAGACATGCGCAAATGCTCTTCAAGCGCAGGGCCAAGTATTATCGCCAGAAGCAACGGCACAACCGGAAATCGGAATTTGTTCATTAAGTAACCGATAACGCCGAATAGCAGCATCACACCTGTATCGAAGAAGGTGTTTCGAAGAGAATAAGAACCTATAATACAGAGTATGGTAATGATCGGAAGAAGGATTCGTGAAGGCACTTGATGAATCCTGACCCACAACTTAATGGTGGCGAATGTCAGAATCAAGGTCAGTATATTAGCAACAAGAAAAGCCCAGAAAATGCTGTAGACAAACTGACCGTTGTTTTCAAAAAGTAATGGGCCAGGTGTCAATCCCTGGATCATCAGAGCACCGAGCAGAATTGCTGTTATCGGATCCCCCGGTATCCCTAAAGTAAGCATTGGAATGAGAGCCCCTCCTGCCACGCCATTATTGGCTGACTCCGGCGCTGCGACACCTTCCGGTGTTCCCTTACCGAATTCACTCTGATTCTTGGACAAACGAGCGGCATAGTCGTAGCTGAGAAATACTGCGATGGGGCCGCCAGCTCCTGGAACAGACCCTATCCCAGTACCGATAAGAGCCCCGAGGCTCATTGATTTGACCAGCTTGCGCAGGTTTTTTATTTTCGGAAGAACTCCAGCGACTTTGCCATGATACGACGGTATCACTTTGACTCCGGATATAATGCCACTGATAATCTGGGGTATGGCAAATAGACCAATTAATGCCGGTAGAAATGAGATACCTGCCTGCAGTTCAACTGAGCCAAATGTAAATCTTGGTGTGCCATCCAATGGATCTAGACCTATAGTCATAATGATGAGACCAAAAACCCCGGCAATCAGCCCCTTGACAATATATTTCTGTCCAAAGCTACAAATCAGCGTCAAACCAAGTAGTACCAGCGCAAACAATTCAGGAGCACCGAAACGTAAA